>JAUWEG010000180.1 GCA_030608385.1 Candidatus Heimdallarchaeota archaeon | reverse complement strand
ACTAATTTTGCGCCTAAGGAACAAAGTTGGCATCCTTTGGTGGGTTTCCCTACAATCTTATTTTCATGCCATTTGGAGATTTTTCTCATCTTGAAAAAGTACAAATGTCATAATAAAAAGTATCAGTTTTGGTAGAAGTTTACTAATTAATTCTGAAAGAACAGTTTTTTATAACTAAACTATCAACCATAGCGAAAGGGTCAATTATGCTTACAACTTTCCAAATCGTTCTATTTGTTATAATAGGTTTTTTGTTGTTGTCCTATTTAGCTAAAGTCTTGAATTTACAAAAATATGGCATACATATATTACCTTTTGGAATAATATTCAGAACAGAGTTTTTCAATAAAATATTGGAAAAGATGGGAGAGAAAGGAAAGAGATTTTGGAAAATCCTTTATGATATTGGTAAGATACTAACAGGAATTATCACTCTAGGCTTACTTGGATTCTTTATCGTGAATCCATTCTTAATTTTATTCAATTCACCTGCTGGTTTAGGTTTCCAGCTTATAATTCCTGGTGTAACAATAGATTTCAAAATGGCTTTGTTGTTCATTTTACCAATATTATTAGTTCTTATTCCTCATGAAATAGCTCATGCAGTGATGGCACATAGAGAAGGAATTAAGATTAAATCGTCAGGAATTTTTCTTGTGCTTGTGTTCTTTGGAGGGTTTGTTGAGCTAGTTAGAGAACAAGTTGAGAAAGCTAATCTGAAAAGCAAGATCAGAGTCTTTCTTAATGGGTCTGCTATTAATGCAGTTTTTTCAGTCTTTTTTGTAGCATTATACCTTTTATCACCACTAATAGTATCTATAGGTTACACTGATCCTAGTGGAGCACTAATCACTAATGTATATGATGATTACCCTGCTGATATGGTTGGAATAGTTAGAGGAGATGTTATCACAACCATTGGAGCTTATAATTCCTCAACACAACAAGTCGTCTATTATCAGATAAATAATGTTGAAGATTACCATAAAGCTCTTGCAGAGAGTGTAGGAATTTGTATGTTTTTCATAAGTTTACTCGATAAACCTACGAGAGCTCTTATCCCTACAACAGACAATCCATCTTCCAATAAAAATAGTACAGATAGAATTTTCTTTGGTATAAACATTTACAATTATCATTCTCCTAAATCTGGAAGACAATCAATTTGGTTCCCCTATTATTGGAATATGCAAATTTTATATACATTAAATATTGGTATAATGGCTGTATTTTTGAATACTTTACCCCTATTCATAACAGATGGGGACAAGATTTTGCATGCTTATCTTATGAAAAAATATCCAGATAATCCTAAAGGGAAAAAGTTGTTAAATGTTGCAAGAATTATTTCTATTTGTTTAATAGCTGCGAATCTCATACTATCAATGGTATTTTAGGTGAAAATATGAAATGCACTCTCTGTGGAGAACAAACGGTCTATGTTCGGCAGTACGATAAGTTAGCTCTTTGCATGAGACATTTCAATGAACAAATGAGAAAGCGAGTTCAGAAGACTATTACCAGATATAAGATGTTGGGAAGAAAAGATAGGATTGCCATAGGTGTTTCAGGAGGTAAGGACAGTATAGCTCTTTTAGATATCATGTCTAGAATTGAGAAAGATTTTCCTGAAAGTAATCTGGTAGCTATTATTATTGATGAAGGCATAGAAAACTATCGTGATGAAGGTTTACACTTCGCTAAAATGAATGCTGAAAGACTAAATATTGAACATCATGTGTTCTCCTTCAAACAGGATTTTGGTTATGATCTTGATAATATCATCGAGATTTTGGGCGAAAGAGGAAAAGATAGAGAGTACGGTGCTTGTTCATATTGTGGTATTCTTCGAAGAAAAATTCTGAACAAAGCTGCAAAAGAAGTAGGGGCAGATGTCTTACTAACCGGTCATAATCTTGAGGATGAAGCTGAAACTGTACTTCTTAATATCATTAGAGGAGATATTCAAAGACTAGTAAGGTTAGATCCAAAACCAAGAAAAATACATCACAGTTTAGTTCCTAGAGCAAAACCTTTTCGCGCAACCCCTCAAGCTGAGATAGTCATGTATTGCCATCTAAATGACTTAGAATATCAGGAAATCCCTTGCCCTTATGCAGTTGAAGCATATAGAGGAGATGTTAGAGATTTTATTTTTAAAACTCAAGAAAAACAACCCATGTTATCCTTCAATATTGTAAGGGGTTTAGATAAGTTATTGAAAATGGTTAGTGATATTCCAACAAGCAAAAAAATGCAGGATTGTATGAAATGCGGTGAAGCAACAGCCAGAGATTTATGTAGGGGTTGTTGGTTGAAGGATAAGGTTCAATCCATTGAAGAACTAAAATAATTTTCACCTTTTTTGAAGTATAACAACAAGAAAAAGAAATATAAACTGAATCTTTTTCCGTACTATAGTTACTCAAACTATTGTTTATGAGGAAATCAAAATGAGTGAGACATTAAAAAATCTGGCTAAAGCATTCATTGGAGAAAGTCAAGCAAGAAATCGATACACAATGTATGCAAAAATTGCAAGTAAAGAGGGATATGAACAAATCGCAAATCTATTCCTTATAACAGCTGATAATGAAAGAGAACATGCCAAATGGAACTTCCGTATGATTCAAGAAGTTAAAAAGAAATTAAAATTCGCAGAAGAAGCTATTACAGTCGATGCTGAAGCACCATTGGTTTTAGATAACACCATTGCTAATCTTAAAGCTGCAATTGCTGGGGAACATTATGAGTATGAAACTATGTACCCTGAATTTGCTGATGTTGCAGATAAGGAAGGTTTTTCAAAAATAGCAGATAGATTAAGAGCTATTGGTGACGCAGAAAAGCATCATGAAGAACGCTACAAGAAGCTTTTAGCACAAGTTGAAGGTAAAACTGTTTTCAAAAAAGCTGAGAAAGTTATATGGGTCTGTCAGAAATGTGGTCATGTTCATGAAGGAGAACGTCCACCAGACAATTGTCCAAGTTGCAGCCATCCAAGCAAATATTATGAAATCCTATGTGAAACTTATTAGTTTCACTGCTGATTTTTTTTCATTCCAAAAACATCTTCTGTAAATATGTTGAAAGTTGAATTCGGTCATCTAGAACTAATTGCTGTTTGCTCTCAAATTTTGGCAGTAGGTTCCTCCAAACTTTAGAATAGCTCTGGACTTCACTTACTAGTTTTCGAAATTTTATTGATGCTAAAAAGGACTTTCCAATAAAAATATAACTAAAAATGAAAGTTCCATGTTTCACTTTGATAATAGTATAACCATTGTATTTAACTCTCTCAAATATTGGTACATCACATTCATGCTTGATTTCTTCATTTTGAATCTTTGATATAATAGGGTGTATTTGGTTAGTATCAAAGGAAGTTTCGTTGAGAATCTCTGAAAATAAAACAGTTCCGTCTTGACCTAATATGAGAAATGCATTTGGTTTTTCCTCTTCTTTTTTAACATCTTTGTAGATTAATTTATTCCTAACTAAATCATACAACAAATCTTCAATATGCGTTAGTTCCAATCTTTCAGAGAGAGCAGGGAACAACAAAGAAGCATTTTCCCATTGATCAAGGTTTTCGATAATTTTGTCATGGGCATTAGAAATCAAATTAGCAAGTCTATAGATTCCTTTTTCTTCTGCTATTTTTTGTGCATCATTCAATAATAGCTTGGCTACATCTATTTCTAATTCAAGCAAAGAAAGTTGAGATTCGAATAATAAAGCCTCAGCAAGAATAACGGAAGAATCTTGTTCTCTAGCTAACTTTTCTAAATCATTAATCTTCAATTTGATATAACTTAAAATTTCAAAATCGTTTGACTTTATTAATTTGTTGAAGTACAAATCACACAAATGAAATAGAGCTATCTTATTCATTTCATTATGAATGAGAGGATCATATGCAACTTCATTGAGTAAATCAACTATTTCATTTAGATCATTTTCAGGTGAAATTGCTTTAAGAATAATCGCTTTACTTAATTTGTAGATTTTATGACTAAGGTGTTGCTTTCTATAACTCTGGAAATCAGATATTGCTTTTATTTTTTCTAGATTTTCTTTAGCTTTTTCAAACTTATTTTGTTCTAATAATACGAGAATCAATCGAAAAAGTATCCAAGAATATCGCCGATGGTTTGAATTTCCTGTTTCTAGAAGCATTTGAGCACATTTAGCATAATATTCTACAGCTTTATCTAAATCGTGTTTTTGCCAGTGTATGAAACCGATATCCCCAAGAATAAATGATAACGCGAATTCTGATTCCATTTTTTCAGCAAATTGTAAGCTTTTCATTAAATGCTCAAGCGATGTTTCTAATTCACCCATGTCAAGATAAATGGTTCCTAAGCTTGAAAAACAACCCATTTTTTGTTCAAAAATATCAAATTTCTCTGCAAGTTCCAAGCAAATTTCAAACTGCGTGATAGCTTGGGAATATTTTCCATACCACTGATAAAGACAAGCTAACTCATAGTGAATATTTACTTTTCCATAATCCCATTCTATTTCTTCTACTATCTTTAATGCTTGAGTAAACTTCTCCAAAAGAAAATCAAAACCATCTCTCCAACCCTGACAGTGGCTTTGTAGAAT
>JAUWEG010000084.1 GCA_030608385.1 Candidatus Heimdallarchaeota archaeon | reverse complement strand
GAATTCTTCCATTTTGTCAAGATCTTCATATTCTTCTTCATCTAGATCTTTGACACTTCGTTCCTCATCCATCGTTTTCACAATAGTATGTTATAGCTATAACAAGAATAGATTTCATTCTTATATTTATCCCTAAAAATCTCAAAAAAAGCTATAATAAGTTCAGACAATTATTTAGAATTTTGAAATTTTAATTCGATTCAAATGGAAATCAACTATTTATTTATAAGTATTTTAAATTGTTTATAAAACACATATAAACGTTTTATCTTATTAATAACAAGATATTTAAATAGAAATACAATATGTTAAAATAGATAATTTGTTTCAAAAGTGAAATTTAATTGCAAAAAAATGAAGATAGTGTGATTAGTTTCGCAAGAATTTTACTGAAGTAATTCTGTGACTTCAAAAATTAGTTTCAAAATTCTTGGAATGATTTGCAAAAACTCTGCATAAATCTGTACTTTATGATTACTAAAGTAGTAAATAATGTATATTACTTTGTCTAAAAAATATACTCAATGAAAAAGAGGATAGAAAAATGAAAAATTGTAAACATGAGTGTCCTGTCTGTAAAGAACAATGGGAATGTGATTTTCCCTATAACTCTGAATATCAACATCTTCAAACTACAATTAGCTTTGGTTATTATTGCAATGCTTGGTGTCCTACTTGTAATTCTGATAAAAGAGATAAGCAAGATGAGTTATTTAGTTACACATCTGAAACAGGATATTTTAAAGGGTTAAATACCTATTCCGTATCTGAAATATGATTAAATAAAAAGTGATTATATAAATAGAAGACAAGAAGATATTTACTAGTCAAATAGGTCCTATTTCTGCAACGGCTTCCCCATCGAGCTCTAAGTATTGAGTAGACCAACACTATTTCTTTAATAGATCTTTGATTGTATTTACCCACAAGTCAAGATCCTTGACTTGCCAGGCTAAAGAATCTGGTTCTCCTTCATTGTTTGTAAAGGTTAACTTGAGAAGAGGTTTAGATTTAGTTTTACCTAAATGCCATTTTGGAGTACTAATTCCATGAATATAGTCAATTAGAATGTGAAAATCTTTTTTGGGAACATACATTCCAAAATATACCTCTTTTTCTGTTAAAAATAGTAATCCCATTCCTCTAGCTTGACCTTTACCTTTTGATTCTTGACCATAATTATTAGCAGAAACAGGACCTAAAAGAATGGATTGATCCCTCATGTTTTCAAGAATAGCGTATTTTCGTTTCTTAAACATATTCTGCTCTCCAGGTTCAAATAATAGAACTAATCTATAAAATTACTCATTTAAAGGAAGTCAAATTTTGAAGAAGATAACTATATTAATGGTCAAGTATACTAGTGAAACAACAATTTACGCCAATTCAACCTAAGAATTTCAATCTAGTTGAAGTCTATCAATCAGGAGGTTGAAGCTGTGTCTGAATGTAAACATGAATGTGAGAAATGTGGAGAGAAGTGGAATTGTAATTTTCCTACCTACTCTGAGCATGAACATTATGAGGAAGCTGTAGAACAAGGGTATTACTGCAATTCATATTGTCCAAATTGTGATTCAGAAGAACGTAAAGATACGGAAAATATTTTCGAGAAACTTCACGTTACTGGTTATGTAAAGAAAAAATAGCATTTGTTTTTGTAAACTAAGAATGAGAACTCAATAATTCGATAGTTTAATCTATTAAATCCCACTTCCTACATCGACTACCCCATCTAGCAATTAAAGTATCATTTCTGCGTATTTCAACAATTTCACAAATGTTAGAGCATCCATCACACTCAAAACCAGAAGTTTGGAAATCCATTTCAGAAATATCCCAGCTCTGAAAATTCGATTTCCTAGGGTTTTTTGCAGCATCTTCCTGAGCAAGAATTGCTGCACCTATAGCACCCATCACTGCATAGTTTTCAGGTACAATAATCTCTTGTTCCAAATATTTCTCGAAAGTTTCTTTCATGCCAATATTAGCTGCTACTCCTCCTTGGAACATTATAGGCGATCTAATGTCTTTTCCTTTCCCAACATTATTTAAGTAATTCCTACCTAAAGCTTCGCACAAGCCTTTGATAATATCTTTAGTTGGATGACCCAATTGCTGTTTATGAATCATATCACTTTCCGCAAAAACTGTACATCTTCCAGCAATTGAAACTGCATTGTCAGATTGTAAAGCTAATTCACCAAATTTCTCAATGGGTATTTCTAGTCTATTAGCTTGCATATCTAGAAAGGAACCAGTACCAGCAGCACAAACTGTATTCATTGCAAAATCTACAACAATCCCATTGCGAATAATGATTATTTTACTATCTTGTCCGCCTATCTCCATAACTGTCTGAACATCAGGGTTATAGTGTAAAGAAGCCAAAGCATGAGCTGTTATTTCGTTTTTGACTATATCTGCACCAATTATTACACCTGTCAATTTCCTCGCACTTCCAGTTGATCCCGCACCTGTTATCGCAAGGTCCTCTCCAAGCTGATCTCTCATTAATTTGATTCCTTTTTGAACTGAATCCACTGGTTTACCTTCTGTGCGAATATAGACCGATTCTATCAATTCTTTTGAATTGTTAATTACTGCTAAGTTTGTACTTATAGATCCAACATCAACACCAAGAAAATACTTATCTTTACTATTAATCATTTTTTTTACCTCCTTTTGATTTAAAACCCATTTCCATCATTCTTTTTACGTTCTAAAAGATCAACAAATGCTTCTAATCTAGTTTGAATTCCTGCTTCTCCTGTATGTTCATCTAGAACTAATGAAAGTACAGGCATATCATGTTCTCTGCTCACCTGGGGCAAAATACTCCTAGAGATAATTTCAGGCATGCAGGTGAATGGATACAAATGAATTACTCCATCCCATCCTTTTTCTTTATATTCAATTACAGCTCCCAGAGATTCCCTAGTTTTACCTCCAAGAGGATATCTAACATATGGTTTTGCATGTTTTATACAAGCTTTATAATGCCACTTCTTGAAAGGATTCATTCTTTGACCTAAATCAATCCATCTTGTAAAAGTAATAGGGGTTTCAGTGATAACACCTATATCGTTTAGCCTTCTCATTATATCAAGATTGATCGCAGGTTCTACAACCGCATATAGTTCTCCAACAACACCTACTTTTAGGGGTTTAGCTTCAGTATCAATTTCAACTTCATCATCAAAAGTTTTTCGAATAATTTCTGGAAGCATTCGGATATTCTTCATCCCTTCTGTCTCAACTACTTGTCTGTAAAGCTTATGTGCAACATTGTATGAGGCACCTTTTTCAATTTCAACAGCTCCATAGCTGTAGAGTGTTTTGTCAATTTGGTCAATGTATCTATTCTTAATCCACCCAACTCTGAATGCTTGAAAAGCTTGAACAGCATTCACATTACATGCAAGTTTTTTGAAACTAGTAAAGAATTCAACCTTGTTAAACCAGTCAAGATTAATCAAATCAAAGTCATATCCTAAATCATCAAGAATAATTTTATAGAGAGGAGAGTAGTACCCAAGTCTACAATAATCAACAAAAACTGTTGCAACTATCTCATAGGCTCCTTTTTCAATGACTTCAATTATTGATCCAAGGAGCATTTTGAAAGGAGTACAAACAAATTCTGAAGAATGCAAAGAGCCTAATTGTTTAGTTCGATAAGTGGGTTCATCAGGAACAATAATATCGTCTCTTTTCATCCCTCTTGCAATAGATTCGAACACATAAGTAAAAGTTCCAACATATGGGAAAGATAATGGCATCTACTTTTTCCTCCTCAAATTCGAACCTGTTCTGTAAGAAATATAACTTTTTCGTCAATACTTCTTCTGAGCATGTCCACAAACGCTTCTATTCTTGTTCTCATTCCCGCTTCACCTGTTAGTTCATCAAAAACAAGCTGTAATAGAGGAATTGTTGGATTTCTTCTTGAGTATCTAGCAGCTATCTCACCTGCTATGGAATCTGGACCACAACTGAAAATCAATAAATGAATTATACCATCGACAGTTTTACTTTCAATGAAATGCATAATTGTACCCAGTATTTCCCTTTCAAAATCAAAGTAAATGTCATACTCAAGTTTAGCCATTTGTTTCTCGATCAAATTTCTAGGCATTTGTTCAGAAGTGACAATATCTACTCCAAAGTCTTGAAGTAATGATCGAATACTCAGAGATGAAAAGGGATCATTCAGAACATATGAATGACCTACTAGTGCTATTTTTAATTGTCTTTCATTTTCATTATAAATTGGAAAATCATTTAAAATAACTTCAGAATTTTCCCATTTTTGAAGTGTTTTCACATCAATTATCATAGATTTGTTATGAAACCTTTGAGCCTTGAATGCCTTACTAATAGCTCTTATTCTTACAAAAGGATTCTTTGTGATAATCTTTCCTAATCTAAAAGCTCTAACTAAAAGACCAATTCTAGTATGCTTATCCATACCACGATTATAATGAGGCATAAGTATCTCAGGTAAATCAGGAACCATTGATCTCAATACTTCTGCTAAACCAATGAACTTTGGACATCCAACATATTTCTTTTTACGACCACCGAATCTAGGAACGAATAAGTAATCAACTTTGTCTTTTAAAGCCATAGCATGACCAAAATAAAGTTTGGTTGAGTAACAATCTTCATCTGGAGCAAGCCTAACTGCAACATCTTTAATTTTCTTAGTCGTTTCTGGAGAGATGATGACCTCAGCTCCTAATTGTTCAAAGAAAGTTATCCACAAATCTGAAAACTTGTAAAATAACAAAGCTCTAGGAATACCAACGCGTATTTTTCTTCTTGGATTCTTTATAGCTTTCACCTCAAGATTTAGGAATAATATCAAAGAATAGTTACCTTCTAGAAATTTAAAAACATTTTGTGTAATAATGCAGAATTAAATCCAAATAAATAGAATTACAAAGACTCTTTGTTTTAATCTCCAAATAAGCTTAATCAACAATCCAAATTTCTATATGGTTGTGTTTACTTATAGCTTCAGCTATCTTTACTCTTATGGCTTTTAGATACCGCCAAACTGAGGTTTGAGATATATTCAACTGCTCTGCTATTTGTAGTTGTGTCAACTCTTTAATGTCAGATAATTGTAATAGTTTCAATTCAAAACTAGTTAGGTTTATTACTCCTTGAGTTCTTGAAACTCTACTGGGGATATCTATTGGATAAGCTACTGGAGGTCGTCCTCTTCCTCTACCCCTACCTCTTCCCATTCCTCGTCCTTGACCAAGTCCTTGTCCCCGTCCTGGACCATATTGTCTTTTTCTATAAAATGAATTGTCGTCATTTGGAGGATTATCTGAATTTGTCATTAAACTAACCTTCACTCTTGAATTAAATAAAAAGAAGGAAATAAAAGAATTTTGCCTGTTGTGACTAATCTGGAGATTCTTTTACTGACTTAAGCTTGATTATTTCCTTTTGTAAATCCTCGATAGTCTTTTCTATCATGGAAATTTCATAGTCTAATGCATCCTGATTAGTTGGTCTTCCAAAAGTATCATAAATTGCTCCCTCCGGTGGGGGAGTAATAGTAGGATCTGGAAATTGCGAATCATAACCAGGCATTGCCCACCAGCCACGAGGACGATCTGGATACCAGTCACAATTGGGACTTGCCCATCTTCTACCTCTGTAGTACCCTCTAGCTGGACCTCTTCCATAACCTCTTCCTGGACCATAACCTGGACCATAAGCATATTGTCTATTTCGATATGTCGTTTTTTTCACCTTTATGAATTATTACTCAATAATCTGTATGGTACAATCTATTTAAGTTTTTCGAATTATGGGTATTAATTCACAATAATCAACTTTCTTTTTTCGAGGTTACACGAAAAAAAATCAAAGAAAAAAGAAATAAAGGTAAAAGAATGTGTTAGTTCCATATTGATATTTGTACAACAGTTGTTCCACCGAGAGCTCCTACAGAAGTTCCTTTGATCAGTTTACCTTCAAAAATTCCTGTACCATGACAATTGAGTTTACCAATAATTTCTCCGTCTACGATTTTAAAATGTAGTTTTCCTATAAATCCAGCATCTTCACCATCATAAGTTCCATCAAATGTGAAAACTCCACCGCCAAGACCTTCAAAAGTTGTTAAGTCAAAGATAACTAAGTTCCCACAGTAGTAAACATCACCAACAAAGTCAGAATCACTAGATGTGACATGACCATAGTGAGGAGTCATTATTGTGTGATAGATTCCTTCTTCAGAAAACCATACTCGTTCAGCTTCACCAAATTCATCCCAGACAAACTCAAAGTTAATTACAGTTCTAGCAGGTTTTGCTTGGACCATAAATCCCAAGGAAAGGGAGCAAAGAAGAAGCAGAGTTCCTAACATTAGTGTTTTTTTTCCGATTTTCATTTTTTTCACCATTTCTCGACACTATTGTAATTTAGAAATTTACAATAGAGTATAATTTTCGATTCAAAATATATAAGAAATAGCTCAAATAAATGGTGAAACTGTTTTGATACTGATATGAAGTAAGTGTGATGCTAGCTTCAATTAGTAATATAAGGGGCTAGGAATAGAGTTTAGCAAAAAAGACTTTTATTTTTAAATTTCTAGTAATGCAAAATAATGTGTTGAACTTTATAATGAGCATGAAAAGCCAATTAAATTTTGGAGTGAGTTTAGAATAAAAAAAGGAAAAAAAGGACATAAAAACGTCCATGTATGCAACATTATTCTTTCGATTGCTTCTTTTTCTTGAGACCTTTAAGAGATGTTACAAATACTGAGATGAGGAGTACAGCTAAACCGATTGGAATAAACTGCATTGAAGTTTTTTCAATTGGTTCATAGCTATAATCTATCTCAACAGAGAAAATATGAATACTTCTATCTCTTAAACCTGATAGCTCTACTTTCCAACGCAAATCATCACCAGTATTGGTGAAGATATGTACTACATTTGGATCAACAGCTTCCCAGTTAAGACCACCATCAGCAGACATGTAGAAATCATATGAACACAGAACATGATCTAGCATATCTACAGAAAGTGTTGCATTAACAATAACAACTTCTGAAACAGAACTGATATTTGTTGATTGAGCTAATACAGTACCAGGTACATAAGTATCTCCAGCACTTTCGAAGTGTCTAAGAATAATTAGAGAATCAATATTTGCTACATAAGTATAATCTCCGTAACTTGAAATTTGTATTGCACTAGTAGCTCCAGTATATTGTGTTGCTTCGCAATTATACAAATCAGTTGCATTGATAAGAGAGACTCCATCAGATCCACCAGCATTTAAGAGATATGGACCAAAGTTCCAAATACCTGTTGATCTAACATAAACTAGATCTACTTGAATATCTTCGAGAAAGAGTATATTATACGGGTTCGTAACATCGAAAACGACTAGCCAATTACTATCAGAAGTATATGCTATGTCACCATCAACCTTGATATCATAGTAATAACTCGATCTTGTATCTACATCAGTTCGTTGCTGATTTGTTAAGTCCAATGCTTGATAAATATAGAAACCATCACCAGGGCCGCCTACTGAATCAACTAGATAAACATGAGGTCCTTGTACCCAAAGTGCAGTAATGTTTACTCCAAAATGTGGTTCATCAAGCTCATTACCCCAACTTAATAGGTTTGGATGAGTTACATTAATTACTCCATAACCACCTAGCTGCCAAGAAAGATAGACCAGATCTCCACTTACAAATACATCTAATAATTGAGTTCCCCCAATGTATCCAACTTCTTTGATATTTGCAGGATCTTGAATATCATATATATAATAAGTAAAATCAGATATTAGATGAGCAAATTGGCCTTTTACATCTAACTTACGGAAACTAGGACTTCCGGGCGGAGTAACGCGGTCTAGCAATATTGGATTGCTTGGATCTCTAACATTAAGTGTATAGAACCCATCAGAACCACCAGCAACATAAGCAATATCACCGAGAACTCTAACATCCCAAGCTTGAAAATCAGCAAAAGCGTTTACGTAGTAAGATTGCGAGAAATCTGTAATTCCGGCACCAGCACATATTCGAAAAGTGCGTATCCCATCGTCAGATGCAACAACTAGAATACCTCCGTATAGGTCAACATCCCAAACATAAGGTAATGGCATATCAGTTACAAAAGCAAAATGTTCGTGACTTGCCACATCTAAAACACTTACTCCACCTGGACCATCTGCAACAAATAGAGTATTTCCTTGAAGTACCATTTGAGATGAGATTCCGACTGTATCATATATATCTCTGAGAACTGGAAGTGTTGGATTACTAACATCCACCAAAGCAACACCAGCATCACCTAAAGAAACATAAGCGAACCTGCCATCTAGAATAACATCAGTTGCATTACCAGGAAGACCAACATGACCTATCTCTACAAATGCATTTTTGTTTGTAACATTCAAGATATAAAGACCGTCAGTGCTAGCAGCAACATAAGCAAAATGTCCTTCTACTTCTAGTCCTAGTGCTTTATTAGAAGTCCAACTAGCAGGAATGTCGATTGGATTGTCAGGATCTGCTGCATTAAACACTCTTAATGAGCTATCACTTGCAGAATTATATACTGTGTAATAGACTAGGTATCCTTCTGGGTCAATATCTGTTACAGGTCCATCTCGGTTAATACCACCAAGATAAACATCTATTCCATCAAAACCATAAGGTTTGCTAACATTGTATGGAATAAAATTCTGAGGGTCATAATCTGTCCCAGCATATCCAGCATCACCATCAACAACAAATGTTAGAGTTCTAATAATAGACGCTCTTTCACTCATTAGTAGAATATTACTTGGATCATTTATATCATAAACACCAATTGAATGTGATGGATCAGTGTTATTAAATTGACTAACATACACTTTTCTTCCTTGAACATCAACAGATCTTACTGGAAAGGTAGTATTATAGAAGTCAAGTAATTCCCACGAGAAATCTCGTGTGTTAGTTAAGGCACCAGCACCCCAACCCAAAGCAGTTGTACTTGGATCTTTGTAAGCCTCAGTAGAGAAATCTTCAAAATATAAATCAGAACCAGAACAAGATAAATCAAAAATAGAAGTTTCATCAATGAGACCGTTTACATGAGTAGAAGAAATACTACTAGTAGCGAAAAAGAACACAAGTAAAAGACTTGTAAACATAATTTGTTTTTTCATTAATTTCATTTATTTTCCTCATAGAACAAAAATAGCTCTAACTTCCATTTACGCGGATATATATTATAAGGTTTATTCATGAAAAAAAGATATTTGGCTAGTGAAAAAGATATCAGCTATTTAGTCTTCGTTCCAATATCGGTTTAAGATATTCGATTTGATATTAACCTTATTTTTCTCCTAGAATCCTTATATCTGCATAAAATACAGAATATTTTTATTTTTGAAAAATAATTTCAACTATGTTGTCTATAGGGATTCAGAGCAAGAAAAAAAAGAATAATTATAACACTATTCATTTCTATTATTATTTGTTCCTCTACCGTTAAAATAGATAACAATAGAATAATTGTTGAGTATTAATTGATAAAATGTATTAGTTTCTTTTTCTTGTTCTATAGAATACAACTACAAGAAATACCAAAGAACCGACTATTAAAAATCCATTAATATTCAATCTTGCAGTTGATTCCTTTATAATCATTCCATTTTCATCTAGAAATATCGATGTTTCATACATAACAACATTATAGGGATGATAATCATCATCAAAATCAGACCAGAAGATTATTTTTCCAGAAGGAAGAGAAGTTTTGTTATATTCAGGGATTTCAAATCCCATCCACAAACTCTGTATGGTTGTTCCTGTGTTGATTGTATGATTAGTAATTACACACAAACCTATAGTGCCCTCATATTCAGCATAAAATCCTTCTAAATCAACAACCATAAATGGATTTAGTAGATTACTATGGGGGGTTGATATAAACTTTGATTGACCTGGATTTGTAATTTCAAAGGAAACATTAATTCCAAATAAAGAGTAATTTTCTGATATGCGACAAGATGGTGGCCATTCTACATCAATTACTCTTATAATGAGAGTATTATTATAAGCTACAATAGTTGGTATAGTCACCAAGATTGATAATGAACAGATGATAAATATACTGAATATCGATTTCCTTTTGGTTGGCAAGTACATTTAGTAAACGTATGCAATTGGATTTATATTCTTAATTGTGTAAAATTAGACACAAAAATCCTCTATTTCTATCCTTCTAGATTAGCTTCAATGTGTAAGTCCATTTTCTTCTAAGAAGAGTATTCGATTAATTTTTAGCTT
>JAUWEG010000116.1 GCA_030608385.1 Candidatus Heimdallarchaeota archaeon | reverse complement strand
AGTAAAATGGAAATTTTCCTTTTTTCACTGGAGTATCTGCTAATTGTTGTTTGTTGTTGTTTGGCTTTACAACAACTTTACCGTTTTCTATTTCTTTCAATTTCGCACTAGGAATAGACTCTTCATTCTTAGCGGTCATGTGAATAAAATTTCAATCATTATATATAAAGGCATGTAAATAAAGAAACCACAATACTGTTTAAAGGCGTCTAATTGACGACTAAAAAGTTTCGTTTTTGCTTTCACAAGTTTAAATATGAAAGTCTGTATTATGGAATGAGCAGACATGGCTAACGTCTACTATAGAACATTCATCATAATGGCAGTGATTAGTATAGCATCTATTGGATATAATGCTAATCATGGTCATCTCGGGTCAAGTCTGCTCACCCACTCGTATAACTCATCACACACACAGGAAGGGGTGCTTTCACACCACTTAGGCGAGGACTTAGTCTTCAACTATACAGACTCTTTTTCTGAAAGCACCTTCCAACTTTCCTTAACAAGTCTAAATTTAACCTATCAAAATGAGCTTAACATAAGTTTCTTAGTTGAAGGTGATAGTTCTACTAGCGCTGGTATTTCTATAACCTTCAATTTTGACACAACAGCTGTTAACCTTACTGTTGTAAGGTATTTTCAAGATAACCAAGTTCACTCATTAACTCAAGGATTTTTTGTAGGTGAACCTATTGTAAAGGATTTCATCGTTAATATTACAATCTCAGGAGAAGCAGGATTTGGAAAAAGTGGTTCTATCACAGTCTATGCTACAAGTTTCATTTCCAACATTCCTATGATAGACCTTTCTGAGGAAGAAAAAATACTGTTTATAACTCCAGATAATTTGCTTTTTGAGGGAGTAACGTTTGGAACCAAAGAAGTCACTGTACTTACTGTTATTAGTAATTCATTCAATGATTCATATAACTTAGAACTCACTCTGGACTTTCTAGTTAATGATTTTCAATCTTTTACTAAGGAAGTTATTCTAACCACAAATTCTACTGAACTTGCACGGAGTAATTTTGCTGATAATCAAATAAATAATCTCGATTTTCAATTGGAAATAGAACAAGGTTATTTTCCATTATACATAACATTTCACGTAGAAATTAGTAGTGATTTAATTGAAATTAGCAATATCCAACTATCAGCTAAAACAATCCAGATAACTCCAAATCAGGATACTTTTTATGAAGCCAACTGGATCGATGGAATTGATGAGAACATAGATATTTCGTCTTTCAAACCACAGTCTGCTCTCTCAGAACAAATATTGAATATCTCATTCTATTCCAGTTTCGAAGGAAGTATTATCTATTCAGGGATAGCCTTTGAAGTAATACAAGGAAGCACATTGCTTGCTTACGGATCAATTACAACCCATAAACAGAATGGAGAAATCCAACTCATAATAATAGATACCTATACTTTAAATTATCAAGATGACCTTTTCATCAACTTTCAAGCAGATGCTTCAGGCTCTGGAACCATCAAAATCTACAGTTTAACAACAATAGAAATAAGAGATATTCTTCATGTAGATACTGAAATTCATCAGATGCAGTTTGAGGAATCTTTAGTTTTTGAAACACCATCTTATGGTTCAATTGCGCTATTATTTTATGATGTTATATTTATCGAAAATGCTTCTGTTGAGTATAGAAATGATTTTCTCATGGAATTCTCTGTATCTGACTATAATTTTGATAGCTTAACTTTGACTTGTTATGTCAATGATATAGCTACTTATACGAAAACTTTCCGAAATCCAGGAGATGTTCATGTTTCAGAAGAAATTACTTTTACTGAGGGTATTAATGAATTAAACTACATTCTAATTATTCTAGGTGGAGGATCTGAAATAACTATTGAAAATATGAGATATTCATTGCAACAAATAACCGGATCCTCGAATGGTGAACTTCCTACAGGAGGTATTGATATTCCATTCTTCCAATTACCAAAGAACATTTTTCTTGGGTTGTTTGTTCTATTTGATTGTTGGTTAGTAATGGGAATAATGTTGAGAATTTATAAAGGACGCAAATTGAGAAAGAGTAGACAAACAGAAAATGACGAGTTTATACTTGAAATTGCTCAGATGTCTCAAGATTACTAAAGAACACATCAAAATTTTCATCCTTTTTATATGAAATTGATTATAATATTTATAGACATGGCAGTTAATACATTTGCATCCACTCTTTTAGGTAAACTAAAAAAGTTTGGAAAAAATCAGAAGGATTCGATCAGGGAAAACCTTTGTACTCAAGGTGAGTTACCTTTATTAGTGCAGATTTTTGGAGCGGTATTTATTTGGTTTCTTCTTTTTATAGTTTTCATGACCATGATTACACCATCTCAAAGATGGATTATAGCTTTAGTTGCAGTAATTGTAGCCTTTGGCTTCATCCAAGGTTTGAATTTCATTGGTCAAAAACTGGTTCTGAAGGAATTCAGAGAAGAGGAATTTCCAGAAATTAATTCGCTTGATCTAACTAATAATTCAATTTTAATAGGAGATGAGTTTCAACAAGGTGCATTAGTATTATCTCAGAAAGTTAGAGGAAGATATCACCTCACACCTATAGTTGCACTCAAAATTGATTCCATTTCTTCTTCAACATCTTCAATTTTCAGCTCAATATCCAACATTACTCTACAAAAATTAAGTCTGAAATATCATTGCAGTATTATTGATACTGCCAAATATGAAGTTCTGCTCTTGAAAGGACAACCAAAAAGCTCTAAACATACTTCATTATTCATTACCCTTCAGATCTTAGAGGAGACCTTTTTCCAGCAAGTATTTGATACTTTAACAGAGTTCACAAGAGAAAAAAAGATTTCATTTGAGAAGCTTGATGAGAGCGTATTGAAAGAGATTTTTCCTTTATATGAAAACGTGCTTCATGTTTCACAAAATAGAGAAGAGATACAAAACATCCCAGAATCAGTGGATATAATCGATAGTGATCCAGATGATCAAGATGATCGAGATGAAAGATTTGTGGAATTTCTAGTTAAAGAAAACAGTAAAGACTCCACTGAAGAAACTGTAACTGTCAAAGAACAAAGTAATGTCATCATTCTAGACAAAGTTGATGAAAAACAATCGATTGGATCAGAACTAGTGAATCAAGAATCAGACTCAAATCAAAAAGATATGATCAAGAATATTCTTTTAGGTGAACTAAATTTTTCTATCGACAGCTTTCTTTCAGCTGCTAGAGGTTATTACAAAAAGGCTATAGAAACAGCTCTAGAGACTAAATATAAAGCAAATGCTGAACGTTTCTTGAAAACTGTTCATCTCTATTGCGAAAGAGAAAATATTCCTTTCTATTATCCATCATATTCTTATCTTCTCAAAATTGTTGAATTTCTAGATATAGAACTGCCATCATCAACAGAAATTGAGAATTTTGTAGATAGATTATCAGAAGAGTATACTTCAATCTCAATAGATGATGAGAACAAACAGAAATTGAGTACTTTTCTAGAGTCGAAATTCAAAGATTCACTAGATAATTCAAAAGAATCGGTCAAAAATTTAGATGAAGCTGCTGATATTTCTTCAATTCCACAACCACCTGCAGCACGAAATACCAATAAAGAATTACTAATAGATGGAGGAGATTAAATGATAGAGGATATATTCTTACTTGAAATCATTGAGTTTTACTTGAAATTCTGGTTAATTTCTCTCGCAATGAGATGGATGTTATCTTTTCTACCCGGGAGAATTTTCGATTTAATTCGTTTCACAGGCAACTTAGTTAGATATCCAGTTAAACGGCTATTGTACCTTATCTACGGAGTACAAATTCTTGAAACAGATTTTGAGAAATCATTATTCAAAACAGAAGAAGTTGATGATTTTGATTGCAGAATTACTTCAAATGTAATTGCACCACTCCTCATATTGACCTATGTTGGTTCATTCATTCTGTATTGGGCAGATGTATTATATGACACAAAATACACATGGATAAGTATTATACTGTTTATTCTAGGTTTCGCAATTATATTAATGTCAGCACCAGATTTTCGTGAAGCTGAAGAATTACTAAAAACTAGTCTAAAATCGATCTTCAAATGGTTCGCAAAACTAGTCTTTCTCGCACTTCCAACGTATTTCATCTTACACTACTTTGTTGGGATTGAAGCTCTAACACAAGGAGTGTTCTTCATTATACTACTGATTCCAGTTTATCACCATAGAAGGGGAAATGTAGGAGAAAAATGGGTTAAATCGAAAAAAGCAAAAGTATTAGAGGCTGACCCTTTTGGAGAATAAACTTGAACTCAACGAAATTGTAGACGAACTTTTGAAAGATGTTGAATCTACATTAGGGAAATTAGAGAAAAACTTTAAGCTAAATCAAACAAATGAAGTTCACACACAAGAACAAGTAGAGATAGAAGAGAAACACAATTTTCCATATCCAAGTGTGAGATATCCAACCCCAGATCAGAATTTTAAAAGTAATAAACATTCAACAACTATTAGAAAAACAACGGCAATAGCTGACACCTCTAAGACAGAAATTGAGAAGATAGAGGAGAAAAACATCAAAACAGATGAAGAGATTGATGTAAAGGATAATGAAAAAATCCCAATTGCTCAAGACATACCAGCTGTTCCAAAGGAAAAGATAAGTTCTGTTAAGCAGAGCATCATACAATATTCTGAATCACTGGCAACTGAGGAAAAACCAGATACAGCAGAACTTATGTCAGAAGAAGAGGAATATTTTCTTGATATAAAGAGAGAAATAAGACTAGTGCACATCTATGGACCCCCTGGTTCCTGTAAAACAACTATTGGGATTCAAGCATCTATTGAAATAGTTCCAAGAAAAACCTATTATTTTATTACTAGTCATGGAACATCAGTCCTTAAACGAGTAAAACAGATGATATCTGATGAACGATGGGTAGATTTCAAGGGAGTTAAACAAAGTTTTTTTCCTATTGAAATCACAAATTTAGAGGAGTTAGAAGTCCATCTAGAAAAACTAGCAACACTTAATCCAAAAGAGTTAGGGATGATAGTTATTGATCATATAACAGATTATTGTAGAGGTCAGATACACCAAGAGGAAAAACGTATGCAACTAAGAAATATTTTAGAGAAACTCTATCTTCTAGCTGACGAGAAAGGATGTAAAGTATTGCTAATCAATGGTTTTTCCTTCAAGGATTCAGCACCTGCAGAGGATATAATTGAATCATTCTGTGATATGACGATTAAAATGAAAATAGAAGATTTCAAATCTAAAATTTTATTTCAAGAAGAAGAAATTGAATTAACAGTCGACAATTCAGGGATTTCTAATCTTCATTTGAACATCTATTACTAATAATCTATTTTCTTGTCTTTTTAAATCAATTTTCTGATATATACTTAGAAAGGACATGGCTTTAACTACTGAACAAGATTTAGTTGATTCCTTAGCTACAAAGTGGTTATCAGAAAAAAAATTCGTTGTCACTGAACTGACTATACCCATTATTCATCAAATTTACTATGATGATTATTTGGAGGGAAGAGATTACGTCAGAATAGATTTAGCAGCTTTTGACCAAGTGACTGGAGAGGTTATTTTTGTTGAAGCTGAAAATGGTTTATATTTACAGCATCCTCAGATCTATCTTCCTTTTTGCCATTCTCTTTATATCCTCTGTCCAGAAGACCATTCTTCTTTCCGAGATGAACAAGTAGGTTGGAGTAAAAGCCAAGGTATAGGTATTATTGAGAAGAAGAAAAATGGAGAACTGATTTTTTCCTTAAATCCTAAATCTAGAAAAATTACTCCAGCGGTTGAAGCTTATGTCAAATCACGATTACTGAAAAAATTTGAGAAGGAGATGAAATCAAATGTCATCATTGATATCAAAGAAAAAGCATAAAAAATTCTTAGGCTCAAACAAATCTATATATTCCATAAGAAAAGGTGGGAAAATTACTCTCTACGCTGCATTCATTGTTAAACCATATAAAGAATCAACTGAAGAAGCTCCAGATAAGAGAAACTATTGGAGAAAAGACCAAGAATTAAATGAAAAACTTCCTTCTATTCTTTCTGTATTAACTCAAGTTAAAAGATTAAAAACATCCCTTCACCGATTATTTCTTCCAGGGAATGTCAAACGCAAAAGTCAATCAATAAACGAAGTTAAGAAAACAGCTGATTCTTCTCTTATTGATCAGCTCTTTGAGGAAAAAAACAAAAACATCAATGTTAAACTATCGTTCTATCTTTTGAAGACATGGAAGCAGTATAATATTTCTGAATCGTTCCAGACAATAGAAGATTTAGTCGAAGATTTTGTCTATCTTTTAAGAAATGAATTGAAGCAGAAATTAGAAAGTGTTGGGAATGTTGGACGATTATTAGACACCACACTAGAAGAATTGGTCCTTTATGGAACCCTAGATAAAGCAAATTTTTTAGCTTCTGGAAAAAAATTGTTCAGTGAGTTAACTAAAGATTATTCTGTAATTGAAAGGGATGATCAGTTTCATAAAAGTTTCATACCTGGTCCATCGGTTGATAAAAGACCAGAAGTAATGTTTTCATATCCTACAGGAATTGTATCAGATGAATTAGCAATACTTGGAGCAACAGAAAATGATTCTATGATTGGATTGCCTGAGAATGCATCATATCCCATTTTAATTGCAGGAGATAAAAAAACAAGAGAAATAATTACCTGTAAATTATTGGAACAAAATAAGAGATTTATTATTCTTGATCCTAGAATGAACCTAGAATTTGAGGATAGACTAACTGTACCATTTGAGAGCTTAAATCTTGGAGAAAACTTCTTCCTAAATGTTCTAACTCCTTTATTGAATGAGTATGTTCCAGAGAAACTTTCTTCTCAGTATTTAGGGAATTTCATTGATTTAGTTAAGTTGATAAGTGATGTAAGAAATGATGGAGCTGTTCTTTTACGAGATCTAATTGACTTTTATGCAAATGATTATCATGAAGAGCAAGATGATATCTTGTTTCCTCATAATGAAACCAATGTTTCTCTAAATGATCTTTATACTATGCTAACTGTTGAACCTGGAGGTTTAGTAATCACAGATTATCAACTTTCAATAATTAGGTCACTTATTAACGAAATCAGAGATCCAAGTATTTCAGCAGATACATCTGTAAAAAACAAAAAAGGTTTACAAGAATTGTTCACTTGTAACAGAGTGATAAATTTCAGCTCTCAAGGATACAAAATTCAACGCTTGTTCATCTACTCTTTTCTATTACAACTTTCAACTTATGATCAAATATCTAAAGATGATGAAGAAATAATTATTTACATTGATGATGCAGAACTCTTTTTCTCTCGCAATACAGATAAATCTATTCTGGCTCATATAATCAAGAAATTGGAAAATAGTAGATTCAAGGTAGTTCTATCCACACCATATCCATCTCATTTAGCTTCCCAAATATTCGATCTGACTTTTAATCGAATCATTGGGAATTTAAAATCTGCCAGATGTGTTAGGTTAATTTCTGACTCACATGGTTTTGGAATAAATCAAGTTGATTTCATAAGGAGACTTCCAAAGAACAAATTTATACTTTTAAGAGAAGATTTAACGGAAAAACCTCTGTTACTTCAAATGCTCCCTGAAGACATTGAAAAACACGATAATCAGCTGATTCAAAGAAGAGCAAGAAAAGAAACAGAACAAAGCAGAATATCAGAAGAAGATAGTGAAAAGATTCGTCTAAATTATGAGGATTTTGCTCAACTGCATCCAATAATGATAGATATT
>JAUWEG010000028.1 GCA_030608385.1 Candidatus Heimdallarchaeota archaeon | reverse complement strand
AACTATTTATTCTCTTTCTCACAGTTTAGTTTTGTACATTGAACAATTTGAATATTTCTAAATTACACATTTAGCATTGCATTCATGCTTAAAGTTAAAACTTTGGACGTGAATAATGTCTTGATGAGGAATCTTAGTTCTATAATAGCAGGTTTTTTTCTAGTAATTGGCATGATACCTATTTTCCTCGAACCAATTGTTAACTACCACTTCGTTCCAATTTTTAAGATATCTATGTTGATTATTGCTGTAGCTATAGCCCTAATTCTGATAATTAAAAAAGAAAGATTAGACCAAAAATATCTAATTCCTTTAACGATAACTCTTTTTCTTTTTATGGTGGCTGAGATTTTAGCTTTTATTCATGTTTTAGATGCAAAGTTAGCTTATACTACAATTGCTAATACTCTTCTATTGGATATTTTCATCCATATAATATCTATTATTGCTATAATTCCTTTGTATATTTTGTTAATCGGTCAAATCAGAAAAGCTGAGAAACATATACCAAGAAGAGTGAAGTTATCAATTCTCTTTATCACAGTTTTTTTAGTTATTATAGTTTCTCCTTTAATTTCATCATTCTTCACAGCAATGATAGCAGCTAAGGATTATTTCCGCTTAGTATTTGGGATAGTGTTTATTATAATCGATTTGGATATCTTAGTAATAGCTATTACATTTGTTTATATAAACTGGAAAGTGCGCACTCCTCATTTTTGGATAACAGTAGGTGCAGCATGGCTCTTTAAGTTAGCTGGAGACACAACCAAAGGCTATTTTTTAGCAAAAGGTACATATGATATTGGGACAGTTCCTGATCTCTTCATTAATGTTTGTTATGCATTGTTTGTTGTTGGACTTGTCACAATGATAGAACAATATGAAAAACCTTTAACGATTTCTGAACTAGAGAAAGAACGTAAACAATATCAAATTCTCTATGAGGAAATGAATATTTTTGCTAAAGATTTAGTCACAGTAACTTCATTATTACGTCATGATCTGTTAAATGATCTGGTTGTAATTCAGAGTGGAATAGAATTATTTGAAGAAACTAAGAAGCACGAATATCTAGAAAGAGCTGTGAGTAGAGTTGATACAATAGCTGAAAGGTTAGATCTTCTCAAATCGGAATCAAAATTATTAGAATCTCTTAAAATTCAACCTATAGAAATTAGTATAATTAACAATGTAGCTGAATCCTTTGACAATGTTACAATCCATCCATATCCCTCAAACATAAAAGTTAATGCTAATAGATTGCTTTACCCGATATTGTTTAACTTCATACAAAATGCATTCCAACATGCAGGTAAAGGGATAGATGTTGAAGTAAAGATTGAGGAGCAAAACGATGACATTGTCATTTCTGTTATTGATGATGGAAAAGGAATTTCTGAAGAAAATAAGAAGCTAATCTTTCAACAAGGATACAGAGGAACAGATAAGGGAGTAAGTGGTATGGGATTATTTTTAGCTAAGATTGTTATTGAAACCTATGGGGGTTCTGTAAAAGTCAAAGATAATGAACCAAAAGGAACTATTTTCGAAATCAAGTTAAAAAAAGTTAAAAAGGAATAAAAATTTTGAATCCCCTCAAAATTTGGTTGTAATGACTTATGACGACAATCTTTAAGTATAGTGAACTAGTAAAATTAATATTATGAGAAAAATAATCGCACTCACATGTATTATATTTCTTTTTGTATTATTTACTCCAAAGGATACTCTATCTATAGAAGAAATTGGTGTAATTGTACAACCCAATGCTATCGATGTCATAGATTTATCTGCTCCTTCAATAGTTCTAAACGTTTCTTCATATAATGCAACAGGGGAACTTTTTGGTTCAATCATTGAAAATGATTCAAACATAGAAAGTTACCAAATT
The DNA here is from genome assembly GCA_030608385.1 of Candidatus Heimdallarchaeota archaeon. Taxonomy (GTDB): domain Archaea; phylum Asgardarchaeota; class Heimdallarchaeia; order Heimdallarchaeales; family Heimdallarchaeaceae; genus UBA460. The sequence continues at coordinate 20,953 of JAUWEG010000028.1, read as the reverse complement.
TTGTTGAATGGTACCGATATAACAGTCTCTGTAACAGATTCAGTTACCTCCCATCTTGTTACCTTTTCTTTTAATGCGAACGATATTTTTAATGATGTAGCAGGTTTGCATAATTATCTAGAAATTATTGCTACTAACGACGGTGTAGCTCCATCTCCATTTCCAACATTCAAACAAGGTGGTGCTGGTGGAGGAGGAGGATTCTTATTCTGTGACGATCAAGATTGTTGGGGACCACTACCGTTACATCCGGACTCCTCTAATAAAGGACTCCCTGAAATAGATACACTTGTTAATGATACAACTGCGCCTTTTGGGTTTTTTGATCTATCTAATTTTCCATGTTGTGGAAATATTGTTTATTTAAATCATACCGAATATGAATCTGCAGTCAACTATACTAATACAATCACAACTTTAGATACAAAATCATTTTTTGCAAACAATACTGAAGGAATTTCCCAAAGAATAAATATAACTTGGATAGCTGAAGAAACAATTCCAACTCCAACCCCTACTTCCTATTTTGCCTTTAGTAGTCTCTTATTCTTTGTTATAATCGCAGTATATGTGAAAAGAAAGCAATTTAAAACATAGAATTTGTTTTTCTTTTTTTTTTCTTTTTACAATTAAATATTGAGTGCTAATCAATTGCTGAAAATTTCTTCAATGTAGCTTGATAAACTAGTTCTTTCTTCAGAATTTAGTGATTGATTGCTTTGAAAAGCATTTTCAATCATTTTTTTGATATTTTTATTTGAATTTGCAATTTCAATAAATTTGTTTAGTTTTCTAATCCCTTTGTAAGATTTACCTATGAAAATATAACTAACATAAATCTTGTTTACTTCATCAATTAAAAATGTGAATTCCTTATTCCTTACTCTCACCTGCTTCTTATTTACTGAAAGAGAGGAAGTATTCTTGATTGTTAATAGTACTTCATCGTATATTCTTTCCCCTAAATTCTCATCAAAATATTCAGAATAAAGGATTACTCCATTTTGTAATTGCATGAGAAACATTACTGGAAGTTCAGATTCACTTTCGACTTCAGGTCCTAAGGCAGATCTTCTTCTTACTATTTGTTTTAATCTATCTTCTATATGTGATAATTCTAATTTCTCTGCTATTGTGGGCAGTTTCATTGTGAAGTCCGCCCATAAATACAATTGATCTAGCAGATTATCATGTTCATTAGAAATTTTTATTGCTAATTTTATAATACCCTTTTCTTCTGCTATTTCTAGTGCTTCTGTTAAAATATCTTGAGCTTCTTCTACTTTAAGTTCAACAAGTGAGAATTCAGCTTGAAGAAGCATAACTTCAATAAGCAGAACAAATGAGTTTTGTCTTTGTGCAATTTCTTCAAGTTTATCCAAATGTTCTCCTACTTCAGTTATAAGATGCTCAACTCCAGTTTTTGACATTTCCCAAATTAGAATTTCAGTTAGATTTAGTAGAGATTCAATAGTAATCATATAGTCAATGACTTCTTCTTTTGCTAACTGTTCAAAAAAAACTGCAGATTTCTGGATTTCTCTTTCAGTTCCTGTTCTTTTTAGATATAAAGCTTCGGATAATCTGAATAGTTGTTTAATATTTTGATTTTCAGTTTCCTTTGATAAAACACTTAATTTTTTCAGAAATCCTTCAGCTATTTTATTAAGTTTTAAGTCTAGATTAATTTGAATTAAACTTTTTAGAGAGTACGAGACAAGATATACCTTCTTTATCTGTTCTCTTAACTGTAAACTTTGAAGAAAGTATTTTGATGAACTTTCTAGATCACCCTTTTGTTGTGATAGATTTCCAAGAGCATAATATACATTACTTAGAGTTTCCAATCTGTCATGTTCGATTGCGATTGGCAATGCTTTCTTGAAATTTTCCTCTGCTTTATCTAATTCACCTTTAAGGGAGTATATATTTCCAGTTTCGTAATAAGCTATTGCAATGGCATATTGATCATCATGTTCTTCTTTAATCTTATAATATTCTTTCAAATTTTTTAGTGAAACATCGTATTCTCCCATATCTCGATTTATTCCTGAGATGTCAAGAATAGCTTTTGCTTTATCGTGAACTAAATTCTTGCGATCATATATCATTTTGCTCTTTAAGTAATTTTCAAGGGCTTTTTCTTGGTTCCCTGAATGTTTGTAAATGTATCCCATTCTATGGTATACTGTAGCAAGAGAAGCTTCATCTTTTAATTCTTCAAAGATTAACAGAGATTTACTCACAGTTTCCAAAGCTTGACTTAAAATTCCTTGGTTGTAAAATATTCCTGCTTTACTCATATAATATTCCGCAAGTGGTCGTCTATATCCCAAATCAGTAAATATCTCGAAGCTTTGATCCCAAAAGCTATTTGCAGTATCATATTCTCCTAGATTGTAAAGGGCTTTACCTGTCCAAAGAAGACTATTAGCGATTCCATATAAATCTGAGATTTTTCTGTTCTCCTTTAAGCTCTCTTCAAAGAAATCAATTGATTCAAAGAATTTGCTAGCTATGATGTGATGAATACCCTTGACCATATTAAATTGGGCATTTCTTCGTATATAGTTCTCTTTATCTCCTCGTTTGAATAGCGTTAATGCTTCTTCTACCTGAGCTAAACTATCATCACAGAGTTCATTTTGTCTGATATTACTGCAGATTAGTGCTTTTTCTAAAAGAATATCAATATGGTAAAAGCTAATGTCAAGCTCTTCGATATCTTCCAACAGTTGTTCACATAGTAATTGGGCACTATCAAATTCTTTAGATGCAACTAGAATTGACAGTTTTTTGATGTTGAACTTTAGAATCTCCTCTGGATTAAAATCTTCATGCCAAAGGTTTTCTAGAGTATCTTCTATTTTCTCTAAAGCAGCGGTAAATCTACCATCTTTATAGAGATTATCTGCTTCTTCTAGTATCTCATCGATATCCTCTGACATACAACTATCCTCAAACAAAATAGTATCTCTCACTCTTAAATATAAAAATTACCCCATCAGACTGAATTATATATATAAACGGGGGAATCTGTTTATATAGGTGTTGTAAAAAACATAATATTGTCGGTTCAACCTTTATCCTAAGCAGGAATAATCATGAGTGTAGATAAATATATAGAGAAATTTGGAAATACTGGCGATGTTCTTTCTCTTATTTCAGAGCTAAAGAACAAGAATCCCAGAATTATTTCAAAAACTGTCAATGCTCTTATCAAGATTGGTGAACCAATTATTGATCCATTGATTACTGCACTCAAAGATGAGGATAAAGATGTCCGTTTTGTTGCTTCTAAAGCTCTAGCAAAGATTGGCTCTAATGCTGTTCCACAACTAATTGCTGAATTAGGCAATTCTCAGAGCAAGGTTAGAGTCTGCGCAGTTGAAACTCTTGGAAAAATAGGTAACAAACGCGCTATAGAACCTCTGATAAACACACTCAAAGATGAAAAAGAAGACGTAATCGTCAGAGAATATGCTGTTTATGCTCTAGAAAAAATAGGCGAACCAGCTGCAAAATTTTTGATTACAGCTCTAAGGGAACTTAAAGATCCTGAAGCGATTACTCCTCTGACAGCTGCATTACATTATAATAAGCAAGAAGTAAGAGAAGTGGCTAATGAGGTTGTACTAAATTTTGGATTTTCATACCAAGGTTATAGAGATATTAAGACAATAATTCAACGTGATGCCGATGGCATTCCCTCGACTCCTGAGAAAGCTGAAGGGATATTATGGAGCAAGATAGGGAATGAATATAGACGTTATAGACAAAAAAGAATAACTGACTTCTTTTAATCATAATTTTTATAAATATTGCAGATTCTGCTATTTAGTTTTATCTAGCTAGCATTTTATCCTTCTTTCTGCTTAATAAATCAACAAAAGCTTCCAATCTTGTTTGAAATCCCGTCTCCCCTGTATGTTCATCGACAACCAACGATAAGAAAGGCATATCATACTCCCTACTAACTTGAGGAGCAATGCTTCTAGTAATTATTTCAGGCATACAAGTAAAGGGGTATAGGTGAATCAATCCATCCCATTTTTTCTTTTTGTACAAAATTATATCACCTATATTTTCTTGAGCTTCTCCTCCACATCTCTGTCCAATATATGGTTTAGCTACTCTTCGAGCTTTTTTATAGGGTAAAGTTTTAAATGGATTGATTTTTCGTCCAAAATCTATAAGCATTCCCAAAGAAATACAGTTTTTAGTAATCACTCCTAATTCATTCAGTTTTCTGTGGATATCTAGATTTAAAGTAGGTTCTAGAGCTACATATATCTCTCCACACACGCCAATCTTAAGGGCATCCTTCTTTTTTTTCTTATCGATCTCTATAGTTTTATCGAATAACTCAGGAAGCTTTTTACCATATCTCCTTAAATTTCCTAAACCTTGTATATCAACAATTTTTCTGTGAGTTTCTTCTGCGAGTCTATCCGCTTGATTCTTCTCTAGTTCTAAGGCCCTATATTTAAAATGTAGATTGTCGACCAATTCAATAAATCTAGTTTTGATCCATGTGGTTCTAAAAGCTTTAATTGTTTCCCAAACGGTAAAATTATTACTTATAGTTCGAAATGTTCTAAGAAGGTCAAACGCATCATAAATTGGAATAGGAAAAAATTTGAAATCATAACCTAAATCTTCTAAAATGAGTTTCTGAACAGGCCAATAAAGACCAAAGCGACAATACATATTTCCTCCTCCTATTCCGAGCTCATCAGCGCCTTTATCTAGCATCTCTATAAAAGTTCCAAGAGTTAACTTGAAGGGTGTACAAACGAATTCTGGTGAATATCGTGACCCAAGTTCAGAGGTCTTCCTGCTTGGTTTGTTTGGAAGCATAATATCTGTTCTTCCAAGTTCTTTAAAAATTATTTCGAAAACATATGTTAAAGATCCAAAGTGTGGAAAAGTAAAAGGCAATTCAATTCCTCCTATCGATCATATCAATAAATGCTTCTATACGTGTACTAAATCCTACTTCAGATGATAGTTCATCTATAACTAATTGTAATAATGGGGTTTCAGGTTGTCTTCTTGAGTATCTCGAAGCTAGTTCTAAAACAATTGAATCTGGACCACAACTGAATACAGCTAGTTGTAATATTCCATCTATTGTATTGTTTTCTAGAAAATACATTATTGTTCCAAGAATCTCTCTTTCATAACTAAAATACATATTAAAATCAAGTTTTTCCATTTGATCTTCAATTGTACTTCTAGGCATCTGTTGAGAAGTAATAATGTCTACACCTTTTTGTGATAAATTTTCTCTGATATCTAGATTAGACAAACTATCATTTAGTACATAAGGATGACTTACTAAAGCAAGTTTCAATGGCTTGTTTCTCTTTTCCAAATTTGGTTTTTCATTGAGAAAAATTTGAGAGTTTATCCATTTTTCTAACTGTTGTTCAGAGATATGTAATTGTTCTTCATACTTTCTTTGAGCTTCAAAAGCTCTAAATCCAGCTTTAAGAATTTTTAAAGGATTGTAAGTAAATTTGAAGCCAATTTCGAAGATAATTCTAAGAAGTCTTCTCTTACCATGGTTAGCTTTAGCTTGTGAATAATAAGGCATTATAATCTCAGGAAAATCAGGGAAAAGAGAATCTAAAACCTGAGCAAGACCAATGAATTTAGGACAACCAACATTGACTTCATGATCACTACCAAATCTTGGAATGAAGAAGTAATCTACTTTATCTTTAAGATAGATAGCATGTCCAAAATATAATTTTGTGGAATAACAATCTTCATCAGGAGCATATCTTACTGCTAAATCTTTGATTGTTTTAGTTGTTTCAGGAGAAATAATGACCTCTGCTCCAAGTTCCTCAAAAAAAGTTTTCCACATCGCTTCAAATTTGTAATAAAGCAATGCTCTTGGAATTCCAACTCTTTTCTTCATTTTTTCACCTTTTACCCTAAGACAGCTACTTTTTTTTGTAGAAATATAGTTTCAAATTATAATTCATGTAACTTGAACTAATTTTCTTTGAAAAAATATAAACCTTTTTACTAAACGCTAAAAAATATTACAGATGTTCAGAATTGAAGAAAATGAAAAATGATTTTGAAGAGATTATTGGCAGAAGTGGATTTACAAAGCATTAAAAGAAGAAGTAAAAAAAGTAAAAGGTTTAGGTTCAATCCTTTCTTTTTCTATATTTTTGAATAATTCCAATAGCTAGCAAAACTGAAATTACTGGAAATAGATATTGACTAGTTTTTGTAGTTAGACATGTTTTTTCGTTAAGTAGCTTAAGTGCTTTAGACCATATTAATTCGATAATAGCTACACTTTCGGGATTAGAACTACCTTGATTGCAGAAGAAAATTACACCTATGGTACTTTTAAATTGAACACTTCCAAAGTATCCATACCATGGACCACCATAATGTCCTTGCCTTCCATCTGCTTCAACAAACCATCCAAGTGCATACCTCCCGATTAGTGGAGTATGCATCAATTCAATAGAAGTTTCATTAAGAATGGAATTTCCAGCATATTCTCCTTGATTCATGTGAGCGATCATAAATTTAGACATATCATTTACTGTACTCCAATATCCTCCACCACCTGGATTAAATGAAGTATTGGTGAATTGTTTTTAGTTTTACTTTTTTTATTTTAAATTTCACTAAATCACCTTTTTTAGACATATTGTTTAATAAAGAAAAATTATCATCAAAATATATAAAGAATAGCTCAAAAAATAAATAGAAAAGTTTCACAACTCTTCAATAGAGTATTTCAGTCTTTATCAGAAGGGAAAATGAGAGTTTGATACTTTCTTCTGATTTTTAGAACTTCTTATTCTATTTCCACATTGAAGTACTCTTCAACAATTTCCTTTAGATTATCTTTACTTACTCTAAAGTCGTCTACTATACTTCCATCTTCAAGCTTTATAACTCTGAAACCAATTCTAACTAAAGAGAGATCGTGAGTACTCATAAGAATAGTTGTGTTTTGAAATTGGTTAATTTCCATCAACAACGAAACAATATTTCGAGCTATCCTACTGTCAACATTAGCTGTTGGTTCATCAGTAAATAATAGAGGATTTCTTCTTGATAATGCCACTGCTAGAGCTGCCCTTTGAGTTTCTCCCCCAGAAAGCTCAACAGGATAGTGATTGACTTTATGTTTGATCTCGCAATCTTCCATAAGATACAAATCTGTTTCTTCTAGTCTGTTCCTTTTCTTACTAAATATCTTTGGAATAATAATATTATCTGCAACAGAGTACTGACTATATAAATTGTTCATCTGAGATATCATTGAAATATTATTAAATCTAAAATCTGAAACATTAGATCTCTTCATCTCTGAAACATCTGCACCATCAATGATTATAGATCCAGAATCAGGAGTTTCAACACCTGAGATAACATTCAACAAAGTAGTCTTTCCTGCACCGCTTTTACCAGCAATAACAACAAAATCACCTCTTCTAATACTGAAAGATATTTTGTGTAAGACGTGTTGGACTTTGTTATCAAATGAGAAAGATTTAGATAATTTCTTAACTTCTATGATGTTAGGAAGAGTCTTCTTTGGAGGGAGGAATTCTTTTTCGAATAGAAAGCTTACTTGATCGAAAGTAATTTTTCTACCTTTCTCTTCTATTGGTTCTGAAATTGTTTCATCATCTTCATCATCATAGAAACTGTCAGATCTTCGGAGAACTTTATGAACTTCATCTTTTGAAATAGCTTGTGGGTTGTAAATAACTGCAAATTTCTTCGATGGATGCATACTGAATTCAGCTAAGGAGCTAATTCCTGTATCAGTGATAATTGACATTGGAATTCTAAGAAAATGAAATCTATCAAGTGTTGATTGAAGAGTTGAATCAATTGGTTTCAGAAGAAAGTCCAGCTCTGCTCGTTCTATATCTTGATTAATACCTACAAGTCTACCATCACGAAGTATATAGCTTTTGCGAAAAGCATTTCGAAAACGAAGATCATGAGTTACAACGAGAATTGTTGTCCCTAGATCTTTGTTTAATTCTTTGAATGTTTCAATCACAAGATTTGTATTATCTGTATCAAGTTGTCCTGTTGGTTCATCCGCCAGAATTATTTCTGGTTTTTGAGCTAATAGCGCACCAATACTTGTTCTAATTGCTTCTCCTCCTGAGATTTTTGTAACTTTTTTGTCACCTTGTTCCAAGATATTCAAATTCTTCATTATTTCTTTTGTTTCTTGTTTAGCTTTTTCTAACTCCCTTTTTCTCATCCTCATAGGTAGAAGAATGTGTTGTTTGACTGTCAGGTGAGGGATCAAATTACTATTCAAATACTGATTAAGTATGCCTATTTTCCCAAATCTAAGGTTTTGCATCTCCCTCTCACTTAAATCATTCAGATTTTTTCCATGTAGTAAAACTGTTCCACTTGTGGGAACTTCTAAACCTGAGAGTATTTTGATGAGAGTCGATTTTCCAGCTCCCGATGGTCCAACGATTGAAGCGATTTCTCCTTTTTTTACCTCTATATCTATTCCTCTGAGTGCAATTACACTTACTTCTGTAATTGGATCTGAGTAGATTTTCGCAAGATCATTACATATTATCATTTTATCACTCCATTTGTGTCGGTGCATATCTTCTGAATTCTCTTCTTAGATTCCAGTTTAAGCTCAAATATAATGTAAACGGTATTAGCAAGAAGAAAATAATGAGAGCCGTTCCTGGATAAATAATTGTATATGTTGAATATGGTTCTGCCGCATATGATAATAATGAGAATAATCTATTCAACACTGAGAAACCTATAATGGCTCCAATACCTAATCCTGGGATTAGGGCTGCTAAACTACATTCAGCTAAAGTTAGATTGACAATCGTGTTTGCTTTTATGCCAATTTTCTTCATCAATTCATGTTTAATTACCCTTTTCTCTATTACTTTTGTAGCTGTTGTATAGCTTGAAAAAATAAAAATCACACACGCTACTCCCAAAGATAGAAAGATTTCGATAATAAAGATGTTATAGAGAGGAGTTGCTAGAGTTTCTCTAACATCCATGTAAGAAACCACTCTATTCTGACTCATTGTAAATAACAATTCCTTCATCTCGTCTACATCTTTTATATCCTCTAAACGAACTAGTAATACATCAGCTGTTAGCACCAAGCCTAAAATAAATGGTTCAACTATATCAAAACATTCACTAGATAACACAATAAGTGTATTATTTATTGCTCTATCTTTCTCATTGTGAAAAACTGGAAATAATTCAAAAGAGCTAATTATCGAAACATTGTATGAAACCACAATCCAATCAACTATTCTTGTTAGTAAGAGTTCTTCTCCAGGATAGATTTTAAATTTTTCAACAAAAGTATTCGAAAGAATGATCGAATTATCATCCAATTTTGGTAAATCGGTCCATTTAAATCCTACAACATCCTGAGTTGGTTGATATGCCGTACTCAAAAAATCTGACGTATTGATAACTAATAATTGTACATTGGATAGAGCTCCAAAAATAATTGAATAAAGTCTTAAATGTGTGGAATTTTTCACTTTTACTAAGCTATTAATATCTTCTTGACTTACATTTTCTGCTTCATACCAATTTGAAATCATTAGATCTGAACCGTTTTGAAATAGTGCTTGTTGAGTTAGTATTTCTTCCTTTGTAGATGGTATCACAACAGATGGGATGATAATTAGTATAACAAGTAAGAAGATCACAGTAATATTTTCAAAGTATCTGATGTCCTTGCTTATTTCTGCAAAAATGTAACTGAATTTGTTTTTTCTACTTTTCCAGAAGACATAACCTAGCAATCTCCATGCAATTGAAAGAACTTTTATAAAAATAGGTAGACCTCCCACTATCAGAAATAATGCACCTAGCATTGTTAGAATGAGATATGGAATATAATTTGAAACATTTTGTGTAAAAAACGCAATATATGTTCTATTGTAGAATATTTGAAAAAGCACTATTCCTAGAATAAGAAATGATAAATCTCTCCAAGGTAGTTTTTTGAAAAGATTTGATCCTTTTTTTGGATCCTTTTCATGTTTTCGTTTTGCAGATGCAATTGATATAATCTTAGGAATTGAAATAGTGATCAATACAGCAAAAACTATCAACATTTTTACAATTATGTTACTTAATATTAATTCCGTTTCTTGATTTGTAAATCTTAAGAAACCTTCTATTTTAATAAGAGGAATTGCGGTTAGAACTGCAATTCCAAAGCTTACTAATGTTGCAGATATTGCTTCGACAATTCTTACAGAAAGATACAATTTAACGATTTTTCCTCTTCTAATTCCCTTTTTCCTTAGAATGTCAACTTCTTGTTCGTAACTAGTTGAGAATAAATCTGAAGATTCAACTATCATGAAAATTGAGAGTAATAATGCAGGAAATGCAAAAATCAAAATTCTAGCCATGTTTTGCAAATAATAGTTGTTGAAAGATCCAAACAACCACAGCATCTCATTTGAGATAGTAATAAAAGAATAACTATCGAATGTAAAAGTAAATGTCTTGTTTACAATTGTCCTTTGTTCATCTAGTAGAATGATTCTGTCTTTCATTTTAAAATCTGCAAAGTCAAATTCAATATGAAAATATCCCCGAATCAGCAAATCAAATTTCTGACTAGAAGCAAATATTTGAAACAGATTGTCATTTATGGTAAGCAGAGCAGACATTCTTATTTTTCTGAAAAGATCATAAGGTTGTTCCTGATAGTCAGTAATTATTTTAAGTTCAGAAGATTTAGGTGGATCATAAAATCCTACAGCGGAAACTTCTACAGTGAAATTATCTGGAATTTCTTCATAAAGAAAAACTGATGATATTGTTAAATTGAAACTGTCGTTGAGATTTAAGCTTAACCGATTTTTAATGGCGGTTGAAACAACAACTTCATTTGGATGTACAGGAGCTCTCCCTTCATTTAGAAGCATAGTAATAACGTCAGATGTATCATTTGGAAATGAAGCAATTAAATATTGAGTAGGTATTATCCCCGCAGCAATCTGTACAAAATATGAAGATTTAATAGATTCTGTGTATTTACCTAGCTCAAAATCTGAATAAATTTCTGCTATTTCTTCCTCTGCAAGTTCATGATAATAAGGCGTAAATCCTGAAGGAGTATCTTCTAGATGCTCTATTGAGGAAGTAAACTCTGCTGTAACCATTCGGTTATCTGATAAATCTTGAGATTTATAAAATGCATTAATCATTGCAGGTTGTTGTGATTCAGAAATTATAAGTATAGAATTTAACAGAAAACCTGTAATCAACAAGCTAAATATCGTAAGAATAGTTCTTTTTCTGTTGGTAAACCCTATAATTTTAAAAGTTTCAAAGATATTCCCAAAGTATCTCAAAAGATTTTTCCTTATTATAATTCTTAATGGATGCTTTCCTACTTCTTCTGTGTCTATTAAGAACTTCTTAACTTTGGGAATTTTTCTTATTATGTAGTAGATAATGAATGATGTGATACCCACTAAAGCTACAATTAATAGAATGAAAAGTGTAGAATTTTGTGAGTACCAGTCTTGAAAAATATTAAAGATCTCGACATTGTCGAAGATTGGGTCTACTTTGACACTTACTGAAGAGATACTCATTAAGACCATTAGATTCTCTTGCCGATAATCAAATCCTTTTGGTCTTTCCACTAAACTTGAAGGAATTATCGAAACATATTGAAAAACAATATGCTCATTATTTATATTGAATCCATATTTATTTTCCAAAACCTGAAATTGTGTAGGAACTGAAGTAAATTCCCATTTCAATGTAATACCGTTATAATTTCCTTCATAGAGATAGACGAAACCGCTAATAGGAAGTCTTGTAACTAGACAAAGTTTGTAAGTGTTTTTGTTCTTTCTAAGAAGAAAATTATCGAAGAGATAGTTTGTTTTCAGCTCTTGAGTGCTATAACTAATAGATGTTCCATTAAATGAACCATAAAACATAGTGTTGGAATGAAAGAATAATATACTGAAAATATCTTTGTTTTCTACAAATGCTTCAATTTTAGCAACTTGAAGAAAAATACCCTCAAATGAGAAATTTGTAACAAAAGTTAAACTTTGGTTTTGTAATAATCCAATTCCAAGATTTCTGAAAATGCCAAAGTGATTGGGTGCAGCCCACTCTTGAAAAAGGTACCATATACTGTCATCCTTGTCAAGAATTATATCAATAATTTCTCTTTGTAAAGGATCTTCAACAAAAAATTCTTCCCTAGTAAAATTAGTAAGTCCAGAATAGTGAGTTACATTCAAGTGCATTAATTCAAAACCATATCTGTGAGTATTAAAGAAATGAAATGTACCATTAGCAAAAAATGACTGTGTATAATCTATAGTTAATAGTTCCATATCATCAAAAGAAGAGATTATTGTTGTAGATTCTGATTCATTTGACCATCTAAAAAGCTTGTAATGTTTTAAACTTGAGATAGTATATTCACTATAAAAAAGATACAAACTACCATTAAACAAGAAGCTTTCAATAAACTCAATCTCTATAAAATTAATTGCAAATGTAGATTGGAGTGTAGCATTATCCTTTACATAGTGATGAATAATTTTATTTTTGTCAGTACGAAGATGAATAAATGAATGCAGAATGTTCTCATCATCTATTATTGGATAGCTTCTTATTATGCCACTATCATCAGTTACTTCAGTATAGATCAGAGGAAACTCTGAAATCTGAGCTCTTACAGGGAGTACAGAGACAACACAGAGAAATATAAAAGATATTAATAACATTCTCTTCTTGAGTTTCAATCTAATCACTTTGTTTTTTTATTAAAGAAAGAGATTTTTACAAGGTTTCTTAGGTACTAGTGAAATTTCATATTTAGGTTCTAGTTTTATTCTCTTCCAATGAATTATACTGAATAATGAAGTCAAAGATATTTATATAAATTGTGGGTAAGAAATATTGGCTTTTTTTGTCTTCATTGAAAATCTAGTTGAAACTTTCTTGATACTTCATAAAACTTAGCTTCTTTAAAGACTATTTCATCACTAAAATTAGATTCTTAGTTTCCCTTCTTTCCAAGAGATTAGAATTGTTTTTCCCTTGATTTATAAACTTGTTCTAAAAGAATCTATAAACAACGCAGAATATTTGGATAATTGAGATGTTTAATCTCAAAAAGGTGAAAATTAAATGGTTAAACTATTAGATTTCTTATTAGCCTTCTTTCTAGGAGAATTCGGTATCTATCGATTCTACAAAGGATACATCCTAACTGGTCTTCTCTGGTTAGTTACTGGTGGTCTTTTTGGAGTAGGATGGTTAGTTGATTGGGTGTGGGTTCTTCTTGGCAAGAAACTCGAATATCCTAAATAAATGAGCGTTTATTAATTCTCTTTTTCTTTTTTCTAAATTAATCTAATTACCGTTAATTCTTGGCTTTAGAACCATCACAAACAGCTTATGCAATTTAAATATTTTGGGCTTCTACCTCAGTTAAATCCATTTCTGCTAGTTTTTGATCAGAAACACTTTGGAGATAGGAAATTGACAGCAGAATTTTACTGCTAATTAATGTTAGAATCAGAATCTTCCAAAACTATTCTTTAAATTTAATCTGATCAGGACTTATTATTTCATCAGAAAAATAGGGAACAGTAGTTATTTTTTCATCCTCTGAAAAATCTTTTAGCAGAATCTTATAATACTCCGTCCAATTATGCCAACATACATTTTTACAAACAAGGGTTAAGTGGACTATTTGAAAGAATTTATTATTATCTAGATGAAAAGTCTCTTTCTTCTCAAGTACAGTTGCACCTTCAGTAAAACAATTAGGACAGATGTATTGATCAGAAATTCCAGTCATTATCTAGTTTATATATTTCTAAAATAAAAGACTAGTTACAAAGGCAATTGATTTTGTTATAGCTATCCTCATGTTTAATGCAAAATAATAAGTCAGATTAATTTTCATTGGAATAGCCATTCCAAATAGCTTTGGCAATCTGAATATCTTGAACTGCAACACCAGTTAAATCAACCACAGTAATTTCTTTATCAGATGCCCTTTGAAGCTTCTTATTAACTATTACTTCGCCTAATTCAACCATTTTTTCCTTAGTAATCAGACCATTAGTAATTGCTTTGAAACTCTCTCCTCTTTCAAGGCATTGTCCAATGCTGTCTACTACTAATCGGTCTGCTTTCTTGAGAATCGCAGAATCTAGTTCCTGTTTTTCTGGAGTATCTGAACCTATAGCTGTAATATGAGTTCCAGCTCTAATCTGATCTGCAAAGATTAAGGGTTCTTTTGAAGGAGTACAAGTTACTATAAGATTACATGATGAAGTGATATCATCTGGGTTTTGAGTGGTTTCAATTTCAAATCCCAATTCTTTCATATCCTCTTCATAAATATCTAATTCTTCTTGATTAATACCCCAAGTTATAATATTTTTACAATCTAGAACTTTCTGTAAGTAAATTGGTTGTAATCGTCCGTGAACTCCAGCTCCAAATATACCTATCCTATCGACTTTACTTGGAGCCATATATTTAGCTGCTATTGCACCAGCTGTTGCAGTTCTAACATTTGTTAGATGACCCTCATCTAGTAAAATAGAAATTAACTCTCCAGTTTTTTGGCTGAAAAGGAGCATTAATCCGCCACTGGAAGATAAACCTAGTTTAGGATTATCATAGAAACCAGAAGCGACTTTGATAACATAATAATCGTCATTCTTAATATATCCATATTTAATATGACACTCTCCAGGAGGATTATCGAAGACCATCTCTCCAACAGGAGGAACAACAACCTTTCCTTCTGAATAAGCTATAAAACCTTCTTCAATTATCTTTATTGGATCTAAAGTCTTTAGAATCTCCTTGATTTCATCTAATCTAACTATTTCTGTCATCAATTGTCTTGAAAGTTTATACTTATTTACTTTTTTGTTAGAATTAATTCTTATATTTTACGAGTTAGATTTATATTTAGGAAAGCTTTTTTTCATCAAAGGTGACGATTCTGAAAGCAGTAATATTCAATGGTGCTTTGGCTAATAAAAACCAACAAACGACTTTTCAAAAGATATTAGAAGAAGAATTGACAAATGTCGGAATGGAAACAGAATCATTTATTCTTAATCAGATTGAGATTAAAACTTGTATAGGTTGTTTCAAATGCTGGGATACAACTCCAGGAATATGTTCTGGAGTTAAAGGAGATCGCGGTGAGGAGATTAAGAAGAAGGTTATAAACAGTGATTTACTTGTCTTTCTAACTCCATTGACTTTTGGTGGATATTCTTCAGAATTGAAAAAGATTTTAGAACGATTGCTTGGAACACTTCAACCTGGTGTGTTCAGAAAGAAAGGAGAGTCACATCATCTCAAACGATATGAAAAGTATCCTTCAATTTTGGCAATAGCTACAACAGAAAAAAGAGATGAAAAAGAAGCTAAATTATTTAAGCATCTCATAGAAAGACATAGTCATAATTTTCACCCTCCAAAACATGAAGCAGAAGTTTTCCTAATAAATGAAGAAAAGAATCAATTTAGATCAAACATTAAACAGCTTTTAGCTAAAATGGAGATGAGCTTATGAGTAAAGCATTAATTCTGAATGGAAGTCCAAGAGGTAAGAAAAGTTCATCAGCAAGTCTAGCGGAATATATGAAGATATTATTTGAAGCAGAAGGAATAGAATCTGAAATAATATTAATTCTTACGCAACTAAATAAGGGAGAACGAATTAAAGAAATGGTTCAAAAAATCAAATCCGCGGACTTTGTAGTATTATTTGCACCACTTTATGATGATTGTCAGCCATCTATTGTTATAAAAACAATGGAGATTATAGCTGAAGAGAAGATGAATCTATCAAATAAAACTTTTATACCAATTATCAATTGCGGTTTACCTGAACCTGAACAAATTTCAGAAGGTGTAACTCCTATATACAATCAGTTTGCGATAACTGTAGGTTTCAAATGGGGAGGAAGTCTAGCTATCGGTGGAGGAGAGGGCATCCAAGGAAGATTTGGGAAACAACTTGATGAAATAGGTGCATTTGCTAAAAATGCTATAGAAGCACTGAATGACATAGTACAGTCCTTGGTTTCAGAAATTCAATATCCTAATGTTGAAATAATTCTAGTTCCAAAAATTTTCTACAAATGGCCACTAGTCAATCTAATGACATCGATAAACACTAAATCCTGGAAGAAGATGGCAGAAAAGAAAGGAGAAAAAGTTGACGCTCAACCATACTTAGAAGAATAAAAAAGAAGGTTGATTAGAAAGGAATCTTCTTTCCAATCACATAAATCATTGTTACATATCATTTATTCCTTCTTCTAATAACAACTAAAGTGGCTAAGAGACTTAACGAAACAACTGTAGAATACATGAACAAAGGAGTTTCTGTTGGAATTATGCACTCTATAAATGTCCAAGTGTCAGAATTATAATCATAAGTCCATGTTTCATCATCTATGTCATAATAACTGGTTTCTGAACCACCGAATATGATTATTCGATCACTTTCAGAGTCATAAGCCATAGAATGTTTAAATCTGAATGGTGAGGTACCCAAAGCATCTTTTTGTGTCTTGTTTATGAATATTGAAACTTTTGAACTTGAAAGAAGACAGTCTCTTTGGGAAAATCTTGTTGAATATAATCTTACAGAGAGTGGAATTCACCCCTTTACTCTCGCAGAGCTTTTGGATTCTGATCAACTTAATGAATTAAATAATCTCCGTATTGGGTATGGTCAAACAAACGGATCAATAAGTTTGAGAGATGCAATAAGTAAGCTCTATCCATCTTCTACTAGAGAGAATATACTTGTTACAAATGGTTCTGCAGAAGCTAACTTCATCTCCATTTGGAGTATTCTAGAAAAGGGTGATGAATATGTTCTTATGCTCCCTAACTATATGCAAACTTGGGGATTAGCTAAGTTTTTTGGTGCAAATGTCAAACCATTTTACTTGGAAGAAGAACTCAACTGGCAACCTGATCTTGAGAAGCTGAAAGACATAGTTACTAAGAATACCAAAATGATTTCTGTTTGTAACCCCAATAATCCTACAGGTTCAATCTTAAGCGAAGAAGCTGTAAATTGCATAATAGATCTTGCTGAAGAAGCTGATGCTTTCATTCATAGTGATGAAGTTTACAGAGGAGCTGAGCTTGATGGAAAAGAAATTGATACCTTCTTTAGTAAATATGATAAAGTTCTAGCTGTTGCTGGACTTTCTAAAGCTTACAGTTTACCGGGATTAAGGATGGAGTGGATTGTAGCTCCTGAAGATATTGCAGCAAAGGCTTGGGCTTATCACGACTATACTACTATCTCTCCTAGTGTTCTAAGTCAACAGATTGCTGAGTGGGCACTTCAACCAGAGAAAAGGGCAATGATTTTATCTAGAAACAGAAAAATGTTAAATGATAACCTTGAATTTTTCTTGGAATGGCTTGAAACCAGAAAACACCTATTTAGTTTCATTCCTCAAAAAGCTGGAGCTATGTCTTTTATTCGATATAATATTGACATCAATTCTACTGAACTAACAGAGAGGTTACGAAAAGAGAAGAGTTTACTAATAGTTGCTGGAGATTGTTTTGGTATGGATAAATATCTTAGAATAGGTATAGGTTCGGAAAAAGATTATCTCCTTAAAGGTTTAGAAAGATTTGAAGAGATGTTAGAGGATCTCATAGATGCCTAACTCTTCATCATCAAATGCATCTTTTTCTATGTTTATCATATAATCTTTATATTCAAACTTAACATTAAGTTCTTTTCTAGGTAGCCATTCCATCTCCCAATGAATCATCTCATCTATAGTATTGAAACCAAGCTCATCTAGTACTGTTTGAGTTGGGATGGAATACCCAAACTTGTCAATTAATGATTTTATTTTATCGTAGATTTTCTTAGCTCTTTCCCTTTCTTTTCTGGAGATTTCTTGTAAAGCTCTCCATGCACTTTGAGAAGATTTTTCATTTTCATTCAAATGATTTCACTCTCAGACACTTATTTAATGAAGATTGTCTAATTATTAATAAAAATAATGAAATAAAAAGATTTGTAGCACTTTAAAAGGAAATGTTATGATTTAAATATTAATGCTCATTGTACAATTCTAATCTTTTAAAGTAATTTATAGTTTGTTCCTCTAGCTTAAGAGGGATACTTACAGAAAACTCTACCTCTAGCATAAGCTCAAGTCTATTGATTAATTTAACCAAATATTGTCCCAGTAATTTAAGAGGCTCTTCATCTAAACCTTCAGAAGTGTCTAAAGCTGTATGATTGATTCCTGCATCTGTAGAACCCTTGAACATATGCATAATTGAAGGAATACCTTCATGAGCAAATGCCATATTATCTCCACTATTAGGTGTATTATTAATAGCTAAAGCTGGGTATTCATTATTTTGACTTATTTCTTTCACTATTCTAAAGAGATCTTCATCTCCTGCAACAATTGAGGCAACAAAACCTGGAAGTGATTCAACACCATCAATATTTAAGCATAGTATGACATCTGATAAATTATTGTTTTCAATGAACTTCCAAACTCCATCTAAACCTTGTTCTTCGCCACCTATTGTTAAAAACATATAGCTATAGTTGTTTTTAGTTCTAGTTATTATACTGGCTAATTCTAAAAGTACTCCAATGCCTGAAGCGTTATCTCTTGCTCCAGGGCTATATTCAACTGTATCATGATGTGCACATACTATTATTGTCTCTTTTCTAGCTCCTTCATGTTTAAAAATAACATTGTTTAATTTTCCATCTTCTGTCATTCCTTTGATTTTTAGAATGTATTTTCCTGAAAAATTATGATCTTTATGCTTGCTAAAAAAGTTCGCTGGTACTATCATTGTTGGAATTTGTGCAAATATAGATTGATCTTCAATGAAAGGATCTGATCTTGTTGCTTTTGAATTATAATTGCTAAGTATAACAACTCCACCAGGCTTTAATCTATAGAGTTTTTTCAAATCTGTAAAAATCTCTGGTTCCAGAAAATCTCTAGAGAAAAAAATGAAGACAATCTTATCTTGAACAGCAACTAAAGGGATCTCATCTATTTGATTGATAGATCCTAAGTAGAAGCCATTACCTTCTATTCCCTCACCAGGAGTAGATTTTGTCATCCACATGGGTTTTCCATGAATTGGAGTCCCATCCGGTAGCTTAGCTACTGAAGCTTCTTTACCTGAATAGAATTTGTGAGAATAAGTATTAATTGACGATCTATTTTTACTATATTCATCAAATTTACTTAAAATATATTTAGCAGTTTTATCTTCTTGAGATGAACCTGTAACCCTTGGACCTATTTCATCGCTTAAAAATTTCAAAATACTGAAAGCTTCTTTACCTTCAAATATATCTTTGTCAAATTCCATCTAATCACTATCCTATAGTATAAAACTCTAATTTTTCTAAGTTTATAAAACCAAAAGATACCAAAATACTTACAACAGATATGAAATATGGAAATCCCTGAATCTGTGGAATTTTCTCTCTTATTTTTTCAAAAACATTCATCAGAGTTTGTTGTTCATTCTTAAAACAGGTTTTCATAATTGTTTTGTACATACGATAACTGACGATATTCAAATCTGGAAAAAGTTCGTTCACGTGCTCTTCAAATATTGAGATGTGCTCTTCTGTTGAGTGAGGGATTGCTTTTGTGGAATGAAGGAGCAAGTTTAATTCTAGGAGTTCCCTTTCTTTAGGTCTAGAAGTAATCATATAATCCAGATAAAGGCCTAGATAGCTTAAGAGCTCCTCATCTAGAAATACAAGGGATTCTAATGTGTTTGCTATACTAATCAACCATTCTTGTGTAAATTCATCAGTCGTATCTTCAGATACTTTTGCTTTGATTTCAACGAACCCTAATGGAGATATACAACTTACTATCTTTCCTTCTTTTTCTGTTTTAAGAGAGTATTTTCGTTGTCTTAATTTATCTTTAATCTCTAAACTAAAAAGATTATATCCACCAAAATCTTTCGTTGGTTCAATTATTTCAGTAATGAATTCAGTTTTCTTAGGAACAGGAATACTTAAACCAGACATCTCTGTAATTCCAGGGATTTCAGTTTTTGGTTTACTCTCCACAGTCACCTGTGTTCTTACATCATAATTGGTATCGACAAAGAGCTTTATCGCTTGTAATTCATTATTTTTACAAATATGAACATCAGCATATTCAGTATAACCATGAGATTCAACCTTTTCACTCTGAAGAGCTGGAGCAATAAAGAGAATCCTTTGCTTACCACAGTTATTACATTGATATTCAATTTTTTGACGAATATTAGACTTTAGGCTCACAAATATCCCTAGTTCTTCGATAATATAAAGGAAGCTGAATCAATATATCTTTTTTTATACTATTTCTAAAGAACTGCTTCGAGAATTGTACTATAATGAACTGAAGCTCCAACTATAATCAGAACATGAAAGATATCATGAAATACAAACACTCCAGGGAATGGTTTTTGTTTGTTTAATGCATGAAAAATTGCTCCTACAGTATACGCTATACCTCCAAACAGAACAAGTAGAAAGATTCTAAGTGGAAAGGCTTTAAACATATAATCTAACCTAATTACAATCATCCATCCCATTACTAAATATATTCCAACATCTATCCAAATAGGAACTTTGATGTAAAGTATTTTGAGAATGGTACCAACAACTACAAATCCCCATTGCAGTCCTATAATAGTCCACCTAAAATTGCCGTCAGTATATATATACGATATAGCTGTATAAGACCCTGCAATCATAAAATAAATAGCTACATGATCAACCTTTCTCCAAACTGATACCTCGAAATCTTCTCTTTTCACTGTATGATAAATGGCACTTGCTCCGAACATAAAACATAAA
>JAUWEG010000120.1 GCA_030608385.1 Candidatus Heimdallarchaeota archaeon | reverse complement strand
ATGTTGGAGAAGGGTCCATTTCAATGAAAATCAAAGATGAGCAATGTGAATGGAATAACAAAACATACTTGTTTGAAAACAAAGATGGTATTCTGAATGTAAATGAAACTGATCATCATGATTGTGAGTTAACAATACAAGGATTATCTGCCATAATCTATGGTTGTTATAATTTGGATGACTTTCCTTTCAAAAAATGGGGAGATTTATCAGAAGAAAATAAACTAAAACTAAAGAAACTCTTTCCACAAAAACTACCATATTTACATGCAGATTTCTAATTAGAAATCTTCTTCTTTCACATTAAAGCTTCCCAAATATTTGGTGTAGAATCAGGGTAAAACCTATCTATGTCCTTTATTTCAATAACTATTTTCCCAGTATTCCCATGAATTGAATAGGGCATTCTGCTTACTCTTTTAATGTCTGTAGATACAACTCTATCAATTCTAGGGTATCTGTTCAAGATTATGTCATTTGACATTTTCCTTCTTACTTTCCATTCATTTGGCATTATAATGTTATATTGATTATGATCAAAAGAAGTAGTTTCCTTAACTTGGGTTATTATTTTTCTAGCCTTAAGTTCTGTTAAACCAAAATCTTCAATTTCTAATTTTGTTATATTTTCTAGTTCACCAGAACAGTATTTGCATTTGATATTGCCATTTTGAATTCTTTTGTCTAGTGTACTAAACCTTAGACCTTCTGTTTTTCTTCCTGTTACTTCTTCTATTAATTCATAAGCTCTAAATTTTGACTTACAGCTTTGACATTGTAAGATTGGGTTATCCAAATCCACAAGAAAAGAATGCTCAATGTAAGGTTTTACTAAAAGAGAAAAAATTCTGTTTCTGAGAGGTTTTGCTTCATTAGGAATTTCATCTATAGATTGTGATCTAGTTTCGTCATGTATGAAGGTCAAATAGTTCAAAATTGAAACTCTTTGTTCATTGTTTAGAAACTTTGATTCTTCATCCACTACCCATCCATGTACTCCTCTTCTACCTGAAAAGAACCATTTCATCTCCTTGAAACCAAAATCTTCTTTCATAGTTTCTTCAATAAATACAACTGCATCTTGAACTAAAGGCCAGCAAATTTTACAGTAGTCGTATTTACCACAGTCACATGATCTTACTAAATCATATTCATTGATATCAATGTCAAAAATAAATTCTCTATACTTCCACTTGATAGAATGTATTCTATTATCTCTAGACGGTGGTTTTTCATAAACTGAACCTACATAAGCATGTTGAACTGAATTAGAAACCATAAACTCTCTTAATTTCTTTGTATTTTCAAAAGATATGTTTCTCGTAAATCTTTCATTAACAACAAAACCAAATTCTCTATTTTGAAAATCAAGTGAACCTAGATAAGACATGAAATTCTCTATAGGAAATTTCTTTTCATAATATTCAGACAGTAATTCTGATGTAACTTCCTCACTCATCTTCATTACTCTCCTTTACTTCTTTTTCTTCCTCTTTCTTTGCATAGAATCTCTTGTAGGCTTGTCTGGTGAAACTTATCATCTGATTAATGTGATTTCCTCGAACAGTCCAACCTGTTAATAATGTGAAATACCTTGCACATGCTCTTTGATACTGTTGACCATTTAATAATTTAGAAATATCTTCTATTGCCGTTTCAACAACTTCTCCCTTTCTGTCTTCAAAACGGGTTTTTATGTCTTCTATAATTTTTGCACTTTCTTTATGTGCCCAGTAACAATAATAATTGTTGATACAAGTTTTACAACTAGGAGGGTTGTAATCGACTTCACGACCAACTTTACCATAAATATGTAGAATCTGATAGTTTACTCTCTGTTTAAATTCCTCAAAAGAAATTCCAATATTGTCTATTGAGCTTTCATACCAAAATCTCTGTTGTTCTTCAACAGCCATACCAGCTCTTTTTAAAAAAGTTCCTAACTGCCAATTTTCTAAATGAGCCAGATGACCTTCTGATTTAAGAATTCCAATTAGTTCCTGAATACATGGTGGAAATAATTCAGGTTTAGAAAGGATTTCAACTCCCTCATCTAAACCTAAACTTAGGAAATCTTTTGATAATCTTGTGGATCTTGCAATTTCTGCTACTCTGTCAAATATAGGTTTAATGGCATTTTTTAATCCTTCATCTTGTTCAACAAGTTCTTTGGATCTCTCAATAACCTCTCTCAGCTGTTTCTCAAACTCTCTTTTAACAGCAAGGCGTATGTCGGCAAGTGTGACAATACCCCATCCTTTGTAGAGAAGTACTCTTTTTGCTGATACTATTGAGGGGATTTTTGTGTAATGAATAGCTACTTTTCTGTTAAGGTCAGTAGCGCTTGTTCCATATTTGCTTTTAGCGTATTTTACAGATCTTGTATCAACTTCCGCAATATTGAATCTTCTGAAAATATCTATACTAAACATTTTATTAATTTCACTGATTAGCTTAACATTTTCTTGAGAATAAAGTTCTTTTAATACACTCATTTTTTGTTCAAAACTTGGACTGCTGATAAAACGAAATTCAAATAGATCCCCTTCTACCTCTATTAACCAGGATGTTAATCTTGGATCTTGGGAAACTGCAAGTTTAAGTGAAGTATGTCCTCCAAATTCCTCTACTTTCGACTGAAACCATTCATCTTCAGACATCCATGAAGGTTTAGTTATTATCCATAGATCTTCCGAAATAAGACGGTCTAAGCGTGTATTAGCATACCTATTCCAACTTTCAACATCTAAAGATATGTCTCCAGGATCTTTTAAAACAAACCAGTCAGGAATTTCAGTCGACATGATTTTTCCTTTCTTTAATACTTATATAACGGTATTAAAAAAATTGTGTTAAAGTTTTTTGATTATGATCTATTTTTCTTAAATTTGATATTTTGACCCCTATCAATCTTATATCTTCAGGTTTTTTGTTTTCAAATTCTTCTAAAAGTTTCTGAACAACAGTCCTAACAAGTTTTTCTGTGATGTTATAACTGGATAGAGAATGTGATCTAGTATAGGTTTCGAAGTTTTTAAAACG
Organism: Candidatus Heimdallarchaeota archaeon; assembly: GCA_030608385.1. Taxonomy (GTDB): domain Archaea; phylum Asgardarchaeota; class Heimdallarchaeia; order Heimdallarchaeales; family Heimdallarchaeaceae; genus UBA460. Next base: position 4,379 of record JAUWEG010000120.1, on the reverse strand, counting down.
AATTTTAAGAGTTATAGTTTTAAAACTCATGTTTTTAACTCTCATTCTAGCTATAATTGTGTCAATGGAAGAATCAATTTGTACCCAAATATTTTCCCATTTTTGGTATCTATCAAAGAAGGTTCTCTCTTCACTAATTGATTTCCTTTCGCTAGATAAGAATTTTTCTTGAGTATTTTCGGTATTGAAACCATTTACCAGTTTCCATGTTTTAAGTCCATATTTACCAAATTTCTGGTAGACTAACTGGTATGGTAATTTGGCTAAATCACCACATGTGTAAATATTTTTTCTGCTGAAAGATTCAGCACTTTTTTTTCCTACTCCAGGTATGATTGTTATTTTTAGAGTCTCCATAAATTCTGTAATCTCTAGAGGTTTTACAACAACTAATCCATCTGGTTTATCTGTTTCAGAAGCGATTTTTGCCAATATTCTAGTAGGGGCAATGCCGATTGAGCAAGTTAAACGTTCTGTAGCAAAAATGTCATCCTTTAATTCCACAGCTAGTCTTCTTGCTTCTTCATAATCGGATGCAATTTCCGATAAATCAAGATAAGCTTCATCATTACCTGCCACTTTCATAGTAGGGGAATAATGTTTTACTATATTCATAATACTCTTTGAAACTTCACTATACAGCTTATATGACCCTCTAACCATTGTTAGATGTGGACATAATCTTAGTGCTTGTGATATTGGCATACCTGAATGAATGCCATATTCTCTTGCTTTATAGTTACAAGTACTAACGACACCTTGCTTTGTTTTTGGATTTCCTCCAACAACTAGAGGTTTATCTGCTAAACTAGGATTTTCTCTTATTTCAACAGAAGCAAAAAAAGCATCTAAATCCATATACAATATGATAGAATCAAATGTTTGTTCCTTCTCTGAGAAATATACGACTTGATTAGCAAGTGTCATATTGTTGAATTATAGTCTTTTTAATATAAAAAGTCCAAAAAATAAAAAATGAAAAAGGGATTACCCTTTTCTTCTTCTTAAAAGTAATGCAGCTAAACCTACCATTCCTATTACAGGCAATACAAACTCATATGAAGTATAACCTGTGTCAGGTGGAGTACTAACATATACAACCCCTGGATTTGGAGTATCAATTATAAAATCAGTGTTACAATTATTTGTGTCCTCATTCGCAGGATCTCTTTGTAATGTCTTATCTGCACCTGTAGTAGAACCTGACCATGTGGTAACACCTGCTACACTTCCTGATCCCCATGCAACTGCATCTTTTGTGGTATCCGATGGATCTTTTAAGCTAAGATCATCTCCTGTATTAGCTAGTTGTATGTCACCTAAATTGTAATCAGCTGCGGGAGCTGTAACACCTAATGCTGTCATCTCACTTAGATATGTTGCTTTATCGTATGCAAATATCAATATGTCATCCGCATCTATTTGTGCTTCTTCAGGTAGGATGTAATTACCCTCATTATCTGTTAGTTTCCAGTTTTCAAGATAAATATCAAAATCAAATGCATTATAAATCTCAACAAATTCCCCTTCAGGTTCATCGTCAGCATCATATCGAATTTCAGTGATGAATAGTTTCCATCCTACTTCATTGATTATGTTGATCTTCTTATTAACTTCAATTGGATCTCCAACAGTAGGAGTTCCTACAATTTTGATATTGTGGATACCATCGGTATATGTATCAGTGTTGATGCTAGTACCGACTATTCCAGTTGGGTTACTCCAGATATGAACAGATGTACCATCAATGAAAAGTTCTCCAGAGGTGTATGTATTGACTGCAAATGATGCCTGGAACAAGAAGCTCCCTGATGCTATTCCCCCTACTTTTGGAGATACTAAAGCAACCGGAGCTGCAAATCCAACAGGTGTTTCACTATTGGCCCAATCATAATCAAATACTGTTTTGAAATATGCTGCAACATTAGCATTTTTTACAATAGCTCCTGCTTCTCTGTTATTTTCAATTGAATTGTTAGACCAGTTGATACTTGAAACTTGAACAGTTTCACCATCGACAGAAACATATTTGTTATGATCATACATCCCTTTGAAAAACTTAACTTGAACACCACTGTTGATCAAAGTTTCTGTGACATTTCCGGTTGATGTGTCTGGTTCTGGTATTAGAACTCTTATTGAAACCCCTCTTAGAGCAGCATCAATAACATCATAGAGTAAATCACAATCAAACTTGATATATTGAAGTTCTAAATCGATACTAGTAGTTGCTGATTGAATTAAGTTAGAAAGTAATTCAAAACTGTTATCTGGAGAGAAAATAGGTGTTACTTCAGCATACTCAACGAAGGTAGATGGAGAAAATGGGTGTTCATAAGTTCCACTAGTTTCAGGAGCTTGAAGATTTTCAGTATGTCCAATTGCAGAATCGTATGCAGTAGAAATCAACCCATCATCAATGAAGACGTCTTCAAAGTATGATGCAATTGCAGCATCATTGAAAATAAATCCCATCTCTCTATTAGTTCTTGCTTCAGGAGATTCAGGAATACTTGAAGGAGCCCAGTTTCCAGAGTATACATAAACTTCTTGACTATCAACAATCCAGAATTTAGCGTGTGTGAAAGTGAAAGAACTACTTGTCCAGTAAACATCAATTCCTGCATTATCTAGTCTCCACGCAGCTTCTTTGGTATATTCATCTTCATAGCTGTTAACACGATCATCTGAAAGTTGTACAATAACTGTAACTCCTCTGCCATGAGCCGCAATAAGCTCATTTACTAAAGATTCACTTGACAATGTATAAACTTCTAGATAGAAGGTTGATTGTGCATTCTTAATAGAATTTAATGTTATTTCATGAGCATTATCTGGTCCTACAAAAGTAGTAATATTTGTTATTCCTGAAAATGTTTCTGTAGTAATAGCATCTAAAGTAATATTATCTAGATTATTAGCAAAATTTGAAGCAACAAGTACTTGTTGATTTGCACTAAATGAAACAAATGCAGGTAATAGTAGCGACAAAATTGCTATAAAGATAATTTGTTTTTTTCTAATCATATTTATACATTCAAATTATACTTAATAAATATGTATCGTCTAAACCAAATCAGGTTTTCTACAGATGTTCTAAAATTGTATTTGCTCGTTTTACATCTTCGGAGATATCAGATTTTTTTGAAGCCATTTTAATATATCTTGAGTATTTCTTAAAATCTCTTTCAGTCATCTTCATTATTTGCATTATTTCCTCAATAGTAAGTGATTCTGCTTGTGGAATTTCTATTAATTCGGATGCAAATTCAAGAGGTGTCATTTTTAGTTCTATAACTTGATCTGGTTCTCCCCAGAAAGAATTCAAGAAAGAAAGATCTTCCTCAGTAGCTCCCCAAACATATGCAAATTGTTTGTTGTCTCTCAGTTTTCCAGCAATTTTAAGTCTGGATTTAATGAAAATAAAATGACCCGGTCCTTCATCTTGTTTTGAGACATGTGCTCCATATTTCTGAGCAATCAGATTTAATTGGTTGAGAAACTCACTTGTGTTTTTTATTTCATAAATGACCTTCATATCTGCTGTTTGGTTATGAGTCTTAAAATAGTTTTTCAAATTCCCAAAGGATGAGATACTAGTCTCCATGATATTGATAAAATTGTTTAATTTTAGAGTGCAAAATTTCCTTTTCTGGTTGTACTAGATGCAAATTATCCTTTAACCATACAGGAAGATGTTTTTTGTAATAATGTCTAGCAAAACGATAGTCAAGTAACATGATTACTGCGTAATCTTCTAAACTTCTAATTGGTCTTCCTGCTGCTTGAGCTGCTCTTGTAATTGCGGGAATATTATACCCAAACTCTCTACCCTTGGTTGGAAATTGTTTTTCCAAATAATCTATGCTGGCTTTGACAGTAGGAGTCGGTCTTGCATAAGGAATTCCTACAATAATTACACTCTGCATTTCGCCTCCTGGATAGTCACTTCCTTCAGATGATCTGCCGCCTAGAACAGATATTAGCACGCCCCCCTTCTTCCTAGATTCGTTCTTAAAATCCTGAATTAGTTTATCGTTTTCTCGAGATGACATTCCCTGATGAGCAATGAAAAGAGGTTTTGATATAGCTCTTTCAAGACCTGTTTCAAGGATACTTCTCATAATGACATAACTTGCACAGAAAACACCTACATTTTTTGGTGTTGACTCGACTGTTTCTGTAATTACTTCCAACATTTTTAAAAATGTAGCAGGAATTCGATCTTCTAGTTTTGATGAAATCTTATCAACTACCAGAGTAACATGGTTTTCTTTTCTGTAGGGAGAAGGTAAACTAAGACTCTTTAAATTTTCAAGTTGAAGTCCAATCAGTGATGCATAGGCTTCAATTGGATCTAAAGTTCCTGATAAGGAAAC
>JAUWEG010000145.1 GCA_030608385.1 Candidatus Heimdallarchaeota archaeon | reverse complement strand
ATTTCGAATCGGGATATAATCTACCTCCAAATATGAAAATTATTAAGGAATTTACTTACAAAAAGAATGCAAAACAGCTCGAAATTAAAGTTAAAATGGGTTTAAAGGAAGAGATTGTATCTCAGGGGATATACACTTTTTCAGGTAAAAAATAACAGAAATAACTCAAAAGTTAGTTTTTTTCTAGTGAGAGTATCATAACAATTATTAGTAAAAAACACCCACATGTATACAGATTAGTCTTGCCTAGGGATTTCAAAATTTATTATTGTGAAACAATCTCTGATGAAGTCTCAGAACATGTTGAGAGGTTTCTTAGTGACATCTATCAAATGCAGTTCAGGTCTGTAGGTGTTAGAATCCCTCGACAAACAGCCTGGAATACCGAAAGAAACGCTTTTGATGCCCAAATACTTCTAAACAACGCTCAATCAGAAGGATTATCTTTTTTTCTTTGGTTGATCGAACATGCATTAGTTGTTGATAATAAGTATGTTTTTGGATATGGGGAAACTATCAAAGGTACAATTGTATCAACAGCTAGAATGGCAACAAGAACCCTTACAGCAAAAGAAGTAGCATTTCACGTCGGGATAGTTTTAGGTTTGAAACCATGTGATGGAGATTGTTTAATGAAAGTAACTGATAGTTTTGAAGTTCTTATACAAAAACCATCTACTTTATGTAACACATGTACAGCAAAGTTTCAACGTGTTAAAATGCGATACATTTAATCAAATTAATTAACTATTCTCAGAAAACTTTTAGAATTAACTCTTCTATCTGTTCCTATTAATGTGTAGGATAATCTAATGGGTTCTCTTAATCATCTAGAAGAATTACTTTTTCAAATTAATAACTTGATTCTACAGAATAAGCTCTTCGATGAAGATGAACTGTTGTGTAGCTTCAAGGTTTTTGGGGGATTATATCTGACATCTTGTGCTGAAAAATACAACTTAATCGAACCTAGTTTATCTTTTAAAAAGAAAATCTCAAAGATTTCGAGAGCTTTTCCTACATTATATGATATTGAAATATATGACCAATTTTCTCAAATCTATCCTAAGATAATTGAAATAAGAAATAAGTTTGGGAACAAAATTGGTTTGGATCCTTTAGGGAATCTATATCAAAAGATCTTAACAAAAACAGCCAAGCAAGGAAAAGGAATAGTTTTTACGCCTATTTCCATAATAAAGTATATTCTTCATCAAATAGGGTTTCCTAACAGATATTCAATAAAAGATAAACAAAATATTATTGATTTATCATCAGGTTCAGGATTATTTCTAGCGCAAGCAATAGACGTACTGATTGAGCAAAATATAGAAAAATTTACTGTAAATGAAATAATTGATTATATTCAAAACAATGTTATTGGATTCGATATTGACCCGCTAGCAGTATATATCTCCAAATTTAATCTATCACTTATATTAATTGAACGATTTAAGGAAAGATATAATTTAGAAACATCCTTCACTCCTAACATTTATCTAACAAACTCACTAGCCAAACAAGGAGAGAAAGATATTGCTGAAGTTAAGAAAGCAAAGAATCAACATTATGATTTTGTAGTAGGAAACCCACCCTATATTGAAGCAAAACGGATGGATAAACTGACTAAGAAGATCTGTTTACTTAATTACCCTAAAGCTGCTAGAGGTCATTTTGATGTTTATTCTTGCTTTTTAGAACTTGGTACTGATCTGTTAAAAGACAATGGAAAACTTGGATACATCATCCCCAGTAAATTTCTTAGTTCAAGATATTCAAAAGAAATGAGAAGATATTTCCTTGAACATAACCTTATTTCAGAAATTGTTGATTTAACACATCAGAATGTCTTTCGTCCAGCTGTTTATCCTGTCATACTCATATTAGATAAGACTAGGCTTAAAGAGGAGACAATTAAACTGGCTAATAACGTTGATTATGAAGAGTTACAAACAATGAGCTTCAAATCAAAGTGTAAATATGTATCTGCAGATTTCTTCTATAAAACTACAAACAAAACCATTTTTCTACCAGATTCAACTTCCCTTTCAATAATAGAGAAGATTTATAGTGATTCTGAATATAGGCTAGGAGATTTAGTTAGATTTAGGTGGTCAATTTCATTCCATCGGAGAGGATTACGAGAACATTTTGTATTTGAAAAACCAGTTAGTACTAAATCTAGAAAATTTCTAGGTGGAAAACCATTTGGTGGAAATAGAGAAGTTGAACGATATGGTATTAATTGGAAAGGTTACTATTTGGATTATAACCATGAGAAAGCAAAAGGAATGAAAAATAACTTTCCTGAAATTGATATATTTATATCGAAGAAGATAATTATATGCCAACATGCTCTAAGGATGAGAGCAACATTGGATGCTGAGGGTTATATCTGTAAAGATATTTTCTTACTAGGACACTTGACTCAAAAAGCTAGAGACTTAAACATTAGTCTTGAACTTATTCTTTCTCTTTTAAACTCCGAGTTGTTCAGCTTTATGTACTCTATAATGTATTCAAGTACTGAGATAACTGGAAAATATCTACATTATCTACCAATGTATCTTCATGATCTACCTTTTATTATTCCGGATGATCAACAGAATGAGTTACTTATTCAAAAAGTGAATTTATTACTTGAGCAAGAACAATTAAATCCTGTATTAGATGAGGAAGTAGACAGCTTAGTTTATGGTTTGTTTAAAGTGGATGAAGAAGAAAGAAAATATGCAAAAAAACATATAAATCAATATCTCGTGAAATAGCTTGAACTAGATATTTAACAAAAGAATAATTGATTTAGTGAGAAAGGGCTTTGAAATGTCAAAAAAAGAAGAATCAGCAAAAGAAATTAAAGAACGAAAAAAGATTGGTTTTTCTTCACGTCTCAAAGAATTAGGAACAAAACAAGTTGAAAAAATAAAAGATACTTCTATTTCAGTTCAAGAGAAACTACAAAGAGGGGTCGGAAAATTCTGGATTTGGTTCAAAATCAAAAGTAAGGGATTTTGGATTTTTCTAAATGAATATGTTTTTCACTACTATACTCCTATAGGATTCTTACTTCTGTTTGAATACTACATTTTTATCTGGCCTATTTTGAAATTTCTTAAAATATTCTTTTTGATAATTTACCCCCCCAAGCTAAGAAGATACACTGTGAATAAGTTGAAAGCATTTTGGCAAACATTACAAATCAAAGTATTCCCAGCATTAATGAGACTTTCATTCATCATTCTAGCTGTTCTTTTCACAATTATTACAGCTCTTGGAAAGTTAAGTCTGATAATATTTGATATAATTGTTCCCAGAGGTTTAAGAGAATTAGTCCCACTGCTTCAGATGTACAGAAAATATGCTCTTACAGTTGCTAATTTTCTTTCTGGAAAAAAATCTAAAGAAATTCTAGAAGTATCGCAGGAATTGGATGAGATAGTTCTTAAAGAACGACAAATGATTAAAGCTTATCCAATCCGAAGAGGTGTTGGAGAGGTTATTAATGTCGCAATAGGAACACCAATTATTATTATCGCTATTCCCGCAGCTATAGGGAGAATTTATGGTATCGAAGGGTTAGATCTTATACAGGTTTTTCAGGATTATATTGGCATAAAACCATTCTGGACCATTGCTTTATTTGGAACAGGTTTACTCGTAGTTTCTTGGGTTGCTACAATATTCGGACCGATTTATGCATTATTTCACGAATGTAATGTTTATCTAATGAAATGGGGAGCATATCGATGGGCAAACATTTACAGAACCTTAGAAAACTTCTTTTCTCTGCCATATCATGCAGCGAAATCCTCTTTCTCGTTTTTTGATGCTCCTCCTGTATCTACGGAAACAATGGTAGAATTCAGATTAGAGATAATGGAAGAAGTAGATGCTATGAAAGATAAAGTTCAACAACTTCTTTCTCTTGATCCAAGGAATGTTCCAGAAAGGTCGAAAAATAACTTAGAAAAATTACTAAATGAAGCGGAATTATCATTAAATGAGTTGGATATCTCAAAAATAACAAAACAAACAGGAAGAACTTTTGCATTGCTTATTTGGTCAAAGGAATCTTCGATTGTTCCATGGTTGAGACAGGAAGCTAAAGCAAGATTTGCAAAGAAAAATAATATGAGTCGAAAAGAAGTTGAAAAAGCGTTCAAAGTGATTCTTACAAAAATAGAGGAGGGGTATATTAGCTACGATCTTTTTTCATCTGTTCTCATTACAGGAGCTCTTAAGGGAGTTGCAAAACAGCAAGCAAAATACGAACAAATAATGCCAGATGTTGAATATAATAAATTAGCAATTGCGTTAGCTCTTGGTGCTCAACAGTATATCAAAGATGAATTTAGTAGTATACCTCGGTATAAAAGATTAGGAAAGAAAATAGGAATTTCTCTTATTGCTCCTTTTATGCCGTTTGGAATGCTTATATACATTTTCTTTAAATTTATCAGACATGTAATTATTTCTACATTTAAGGCAATATATTCCATAGGTACAAGAAAGATAATCAGATTCTTCTCTCAAAGATTTAAGGAGATATCTGAAACGTTAACCACAACATACGATAACGTTCAGAAACGAGGGAGAACATTCAGTTGGAAAAGAGATTTGAATGTAGATTTTGCTGAAATCTTTAAAAAAGTTTTCAAATTTCTAATTAAACTCATACCAATGATTATATGGTTATTTTTTAAAGGAATTTACAGGTTTATCAGTCGAGTATGGACAAGAAGAAGTATTGAGGAAAGACAAAAAAGAGATTTTGAAAGAGAGTTAACCACAGAATCTTTGATATCAATGTATGAAGAAATTTATGATAAATTACTAATAACAGATTTACTACTTTCAAAAATAGAATAATTCTTTTTTCAATTGATAGTTTCAAAACTTTAAAATTTGTATAAGTTATTATAATAACAATGGCTTTTTCAGAAAATAAGAGTGAATCAAAGGAAAGCGTGGAAGAACAAGAAGAAAGTGTCGAAGGAGAAGAAGTAGATAATGTGGATGTGAAAGAAGAATCTAAAGACAGAAAGATTTCATTTTCAGTTGTTGCCTTCTTTATAACTTTGATTTCTATTGGTGCAAAATTTGCGCTAATAATTTTTGATATTTTTGTACCAAAAGCTTTGCGTGAATATGTTCCATTCTTCAATATGATAAGAAAAATCACCCTTCCAATATCTGAAATAATGGCAGGCAAGAAATCAAAAGAGATATCTGAAGTTGCAAATGAGCTTGATGAACTTGAATTAAGAGGTCAGAAAGTTATGAAATCTTATCCTTTACGTAGAACAATTGGTCAAGCTATGAGTATGGGAATTTCTCCAATAATTTTAGTTCTAATACCATCTATTATTTGGGGAGAAGGACTTGTAAATATGATCAAGGATAAATGGCCTTCTTTACCGACAGCTGTAATAATTATAGGTTTGGGAACTATTATGTTAATAATCTCCTGGTTAGTGACCTTGTTTGGTCCCCTTTACGTTGTTTTTCATAACTCAAGCAAATATCTATTGAAAATGGGAGCGTACAGATGGGCTTCAATCTACCAAGATCTAGAAAATATATTTGCCATACCTTATTATGCTGCGAAATCCTCCTTTTCGTTTTTTGATGCTCCTCCAATTTCTAGTGAAACCTTAGATGAATTCAAGCTTGATATTAAAGATGAGCTAGATGAAGTAAAGGAAAAAGTTGAAAGTTTGCTTTCCCTTGATACTAAACATGTTCCTGAAAGATCGAAAAAAGAGCTTGAGAAACTTCTAAAGAAAATCGATATTCCTTTAACAGAATTTGATTTAGCTAAAGTAAAAGATTCTACATCCAGAACCTTCGCTTTACTAATTTGGGCTAAGGAAGAGTCAATTCTCCCATGGAGAAGAAATGAAGCTTTAGAAAGATTTGCAATAAGAAATAAGTTAACAGTTGAGGAAGCTAAAGAAGCATTCTATACTCTAA
>JAUWEG010000068.1 GCA_030608385.1 Candidatus Heimdallarchaeota archaeon | reverse complement strand
CTTGATATGTACTTGTACATTCCTCCAAAGGGAATTTTGTATCCCTTTTCTCCTGGTTTTCGTAAAGCACGTAAAACTAAATCTGCATGTCTATTGATAATATATCCAAAGATAAAGAGTACTGCACCTATTATGAATCTTGGATCTGTTAACCAAGAAATTGTATATGATGATGAATCTGCAAAATGAAATATCCATCTAGCTTGAATGTAAGTATTTGATGATTGAAAAATTAAGCCAAACAACAAAATAAGTAATGGCATTCTTTTATTGGTTCTCAGGAAGAAGGGAAAAATCAAATCCCTTTGAATATAATGAAGCATCCACATAACTAAAAGAACTATTGGAACCAATTCAGTTCTTCTATCACTTATAACATATATAACGATGAAGATAATTATCGCTGGAGATTCCATGATTATCCAAGCCCATTTGGAGCTTATTGAAGGTCCCCATCCTTTGCGGATATGACGACCATAGGGAGCAGATATGAAAAACAATAAGACTAGCATTGATACTGCTATAACAGCAGAAGCTATGTATAAGCCCCAAAAAACATGTATCTCATTCATCACACAGAGGAATATTTAGGTTTATTTAAAATCTTTCCCCTTCTAAGGAGGGTGAGCAAAATTAAAAAGTAACTATACTATTGTCCCAAGAGAAGAACAATAGATTGGGATGACGGAATCGAATGGACAAGCTAGCAAATGAGAGAAATCTTGAATTATTTTGGAATGTTCAGTTTATCTATGAATTAGGTTTATCTATGATGGAACTAGAATCTTTTGGAGTAAAATATTCTACTCAGAATAGTCTTCGAACTTTCACTGCTTTAGAGATTCCTGATGAAGAGAAATTTAACAGAAGAACAGCATATTTCCAGAAAATAGATGATCAAGTTACTCTTTATTCTAAATTAGTATCAAACAATATAACTAGATCAATTAACCAATATCTCACTCACTGGATTTATCCGTATAAAGGTAAATTCCATCCTCAGATGATAAGAGCTCTATTGAATTGTATGCAAATCAATTCAAGTGATAAAATTCTTGATCCATTTATTGGGAGTGGAACTACAGCCGTTGAAGCTCAGTTACTTGGAATTAATTGTGTTGGCATTGATATCTCAGAAGTATGTTATCTAGTTTCGAATGTAAAGACGAATTCCCATAAATATGTTTCACAGCTTGAGATGGAATTGGAAGATTTCATCCAATGTCTCCTAGAGTTCAAGAACGAAAATGTTGAAGAAAACATCTCTGAAAAAATTTCAAAAATAGAAAAATCAGAAATTAGGAATTTTTTTAGGGTTGCAGAATTAATAGCTCATAGTGATAAAGGTAGAAGAAGAAAGAAGAACTTTTCAAAATCTTTTCTAGTTAATGCAAATAAAATGTTTACTTCAGTAACTGATTATGCAAATTGCATTGTTGAAAATAATCTCACTTTAGGTGAAGTTTCAATACATAAGAATGATGTTAGAAAGTTAAATTTCTCAGCAAACCATTTTGATGGAATTATTACTTCGCCCCCCTATTCCATTGCTTTAAATTACGTGGATAACGATAAGCATGCTCTAAAGTCTCTAGGGCACAATCTAGATTCTATTAAAGACGATTTTATTGGAGTTAGAGGTAAAGGATCAAAGAAAATAGAGCTTTATAATGAAGACATGAAGAACTCATATCAGGAGATGGATCGTGTTCTCAAATCTGGAAAATATTGTACAATTATTATTGGTAATGCTAGAGTTGATAAAGAAGAAATTAAAACAGTAGAAAATACCATCAAAATTTTCCAAGAGATGAATTATAAATTAGAGAAAAATATTGATAAGATCATATTTGGACTTTACAACATAATGCAGAAAGAGAATATTCTTATTTTTAAGAAAGAGTGATCTTATTGCTTAATTTTCTTATACGTATCAATCATCAGTTCTACCAATTCTTCAACGGAGATTCCGGGTAGATCTACTTCTTTGTCTCTAAAAAACAGCCTAATTTTCTCTATTAAAACAGTATTTTCTACTTCTTGACCTATAAGATGATTCTGCAACTCTGAAAGAATTAAAGGCGGAGAGATTGTGAAATCTCCTGAAATTACCAAATCAGAAATAGTTTTATTTTCAAATTGAATGAAGAGCTGAACTAATCCTCCCTGAAACTTCCTCTCTGAAAAAGTAAAATAAGTACCACCCATTATTTTTTGCTGAATCATAGATTTCTTCTCTTGTTCTACGTAATTTAGCCATTCATCTTGCTTATACAAATTTCTTAACTCTACGATCTTTTCTTTCTCATTTTTTAAAAGCGTACCAATTTCTAGGTTTACATCTAATTTCTCTTGAAAGAGTTCTATGAACCTATGAATTACTTCTTCTTTAGATGGTGGATTTTCTAGAAAATAAGAAAAACTCCCCATGCGTTCCTCTAATGACTTAGCAATTTTGTCTCTGAATTTTTCATCAGGAACTTTAAGCATTTTAGACATCTCATTTGATGGAAAATTGAAAATAAAATTACCAACTAAGATTCTTGAATTACCATATGTCACTGCACCATTACCACTGATTTTCTTCTCTTGAGCCACAATATCATTAATTGGCGAATATTCAGCTGGCACATTGAAATATCGATATGTTTCTACAACTGGTCTCAAGAAAAACTCATAAAAAGTGCTTAAATCAGAGTTATACTCTTCTTTTCTACATATGATCTGATAAAAGACTTGATTAGAATCAAGAAATACAGACCCTCCTCCACATCCTCTTCTAACTACTGGTAGATTTTGTGATCGAATATACTCTTTTTCAATCGAATTATCTATAATTTGATGAAGGCCAACACATACAAATGGTTTATTCGGCCAGTTAATCAGTAATGTATTGGGAGTATCATTTTGATCTTGAACCAAAGCTAGAGCATGATAAATAGCTTGTGTGTCAATCCATTCAATCTCACCTAAATTGATGAGTCTCCATTCGGATGTCATAGTAACATTCTCTTCTAAAGAAAAGACAGTCTATGCTGTTACCCAATCAGTTTCGTTTGTAAGGAAGAAAAGTATATCTCCTGAGGGGTTTAAGTAAATCAATCTTACAAATTCCAGCTCATACTGAGTTCCATTAATATCTACATTAGCATAGAAATTGACTGTAATCTCATATTCTAAATCAACACCATAATTCAAATAAACTGTATCAATTGTATTGATAATGTCTGGGTAATTAGTTTCAGTATAATAGGAGGAGTTCCATTCATCAGGTGCCCACATCCAAGAAATAAATGTGCCATTATCTGATCCAAATAAATCAACATAATTTTCTCTGGCAACTTCACTTGTGGGAGCATTATCTATGGTCATTTCAAGGATAAAAACATGAACTAACTTGCTGAATCCACTGTAATCTTCGATGGTTACATTTTCCATAAAACTTTGTTCATTCAGAATCAGCTGAGTAATGTTATAAATATTCAATAATTCAGGAAGACCAGATATATCATCCCAAATATCAATTGTACTTCCATTAATAGTGGCAGTATTATTGAGATAAATTGCGCTTTGAGAATCACCTGGTACAGAATTTATTGTGATTGTACTTTGAAAATCATCTAAACCAGGTGGAGCAGTGCTTAGTGATATAAAGATAATAGGCATTCCTAATAAACTAAAGCCCAAAATAATTACAAACGTATTGAATGCATTGTTAGGCATAACTAAACTGTACCTTGAGGATTTAAAAAACTTATCAAATAAAAACTAAAAAAAGCGTAAGATGGAATTTACTTTCCTTTCTTAAACTTGTTATAAAAGAAGATTGATGGAACTGCAAGTGCAAAACAACCAATGGTAGCAATAACAAAGTAAGAACCAGGATTTAGAAGAACACTGATTTTACCGATAAAATCGTTTGTCCATGTTTGAGAATCAGCTGAAAAAGCAAAAGTGACATCAGGAGTACCAGCACTACCAAATCTACTTCCTTCACCATATTGATAAGCGAGGAAGAGTCTGCCTTCATAAACTTCTAAACTTGGATCTTTTCTGAAATAACCATCTGCTGTATCTCTAACAACTGTATGATATACAATAGAATTTGGCTCATCAACATCTTCAAACCAAGCTCCCCACAGATAATATTCATCAAAAGCAATATTCTGTGCAGGATTAAACTCATCAGTAAGCTTATCATGAGCTGCCATAAAGAAACCATCATTCCAACGAACCATAGTTGGATTGAACTCATCGGTTAGGAGCTGAGGAGCATCAAAGAGTAAAGTTGGTCCTTCAAAACCAAATCCAATTGTTGTATAGGTTATTCTCACTTGTTGTTTTAGAAAAGGTTCAGTGGATAAAATGTAAACTCTACCATCATATGGATATAATTTGAAATCTCCACCAAAATAATTGCCAGCTTGAGTTTCTGATAAAACTGTGTAATCTTCAGGATCTATATGAAAAACATTGGTTTTAGCAACAGTTTGGTTATAACTATAAGCTAAATAAAAATTATCTCCTATATAAGCAACATCAAAATTATAAAAATAATCAAAAGGTAATGTTGTATTATGAAAATAGGACAAATCTGACCATGTTCTGCCATTGTCTGCTGTATCTGTAGCTAAAAATGTTAGATTACCGCTATTTATTTCATGAGCTGCCATAAACAAGTGAGTTATTCCATTAAATGTTATAATTGCTGTTTTGTTAATATATACTGTTATGTCATCAAGTACAAAACGCAAAGGGGTTACTAAAGCATCATTATTTTCTATAGTTTGAAATTCAGTTGGAGTCTTTCTAATATTTCTTGAGAAAATATTTCGATCGTATATTTCTTCTCTTGAAATACTATGTCTTATATAAACCATCAAGTATTCCCCTTGATTTCCTGCAATTAGTTGAGGAAGTTCATCTGAAAATGTTTCTACAGCAAGTGTATAATTAGGGATTGAAGAAATCACTAAAACAGATATAAATGTAACATAGAACAATTTTTTATTAATTTTCATTTAGGAGACTCCCGATATTATTCTCTTGCAAAACAGTGTTGAGGAATATATAAATGTTACCAACAATAGATAAAAGTTCATCATAATCACTTACTGTCCATTTCAAATGTTAATCGGATATTTCGAAGTTCTTGCATAGTTTTTCCATCAGGATTTTTGTCTCCTGTTGAGATATCAAACAAAATTAGAAAGTCATTGTGTTTGAAAGCAATTGTCTCAAAAATACCTTTTAGCCTATCTCCTTGATTTTCCCACGTACCAGAGAACAAATAGCATTCCTTATCATTGAAATCATCTATTCGGAAATCAATCACTTTCATAGTATCTCCAATATAATATTTATTGACCAGTCTAGACCTTAAATCAGAAAGATATTCAAGTGAGAACGAATTTTCTCTGAATGGTTGCCAGTAGATAAAAAATAATCTACTTGGCTTGAGCATAATAAACGGGAGAAAGGATGTATAATCAAGCCCTTTTAGAAGATGTGGGGCATACCCAGAAGGAAAAGTAACAGATCCAATAAAATCAATACTGGTTTTCTTCTGCTTATTTGATAAATCAAGAGCTATGCTTATCATCAAAACACTTAGTGTTAAAACACTCATATATATTTCGAAGAATCACTTCAATTGTAGTTTAAACCTTCAAGAACATTAATAAGTACTTAAATCCGCATAATGAACTACTAACTAAGTTGAAGGTTTTTTAATGGTTTCTTTCTCACAAAAGGGTTCTTGTATCTTTTGAGTAAGAGTGAGTTTGTCACAACTGATAATGATGATAAAGCCATAGCTAAACCAGCTAATTCAGCTGGTAAAAGAAAACCTACACCAACTAAAATTCCAGCAGCAATTGGAATACCCAGAGTATTGTAAATCAAAGCCCAAAATAGACCCATTTTCACTTTTCTAATAGTTTTCTTACTTAGATCAATAGCAGTTACAACATCTCTCAAATCATCTTTAACAAGAACAATATCCCCAGTTTCTATAGCTACATCTGTTCCAGATCCTATTGCAATACCTACATCAGCTTTAGCTAAAGCTGGAGCATCATTGATCCCGTCCCCAACAAATAACACTTTTTGGTTTTTGCTCTGATAATTGGAAACTACATTTACTTTCTCTTCAGGTAAAACATCTGCGTGCACCTCATCTATACCAACTTCTGCTGCAATGGCTTTAGCAGCCCTAATATTATCTCCGCTAACCATCACGACTTTCAAACCCATTTCTTGAAGCTGCAATATGGCTTCTATAGAATTTGGTTTTATTGTGTCAGATATAGCAATCAAGCCAATTACATTCTTCTCACTGATTAGAACCATAACAGTTTTACCCTGATTTTCCAACTCAACCATTTTTTGTTCAATTTCATCTTCAATAGAAGTTTCTAGAATGTTACATAGTTTTCTATTTCCAAAAGAATATTGCGCATTGTTTATTTCAGCCTCAATTCCCTTTCCAGGATGAGCTTTGAAGTTATCTATGTTAATAATGCTTATTTTCTCTTCTTCAGCCTCGTGCAATATGGCCTTAGCTATTGAGTGTTCAGATCCTTGTTCTAAAGATGCAGCAATTCTGAGAATATTTTTCTCACTTTGATCGCTAGCAGTAGAAATTATTTCAGTAACTTTAGGTGACCCTTCAGTGATTGTTCCTGTTTTATCAAAAAGAACAACATTAACGTTACGAGCAATTTCTAGAGCCTCCCCACTTCGAATAAGAATTCCATTCTGTGCACCAATACCAGTACCTACCATAATGGCTGTTGGAGTTGCTAGACCTAGAGCACAGGGGCAAGAAATCACTAATACAGTAATGGCTAAAAGAAAAGAATAGAGGAATGTTGAACTTATTCCCGCAGAAACTCCACCGGTAATAGTGTTAATGTCGATTACTCCGAATTGGAATAACAAGAACCAGATTGTAAAGGTGATTAAAGAAATAACTACTACTGAAGGAACAAACAAGGCAGAAATTCTATCGGCTAATTTTTGAATAGGGATTTTAGAGGTTTGAGCTTCATCAACCATTTTGATTATTTGATTGAGTGTTGTATCAGCACCCACTCTTTTTGCAGACATTTTAATAAAACCATTTTCGTTAATTGTTCCACCTATTAGAGAATCTTCAGGTTCTTTAAATACTGAGACACTTTCTCCAGTAATCATACTTTCGTTAACATAGGATTGTCCTTCAATAATCGTCCCATCAACAGGAATACTATCCCCTGGTTTGATAACACAAATATCGCCCAAAACAACGTCATCTATAGGTATCTCAACTTCTTCACCATTACGAACAACTAGAGCTGTATCAGGACGTAATTCTATTAATTTCTTAATAGCTTCAGAAGTTCTACCTTTAGCTACTTCTTCTAAATATTTTCCAAGAAAAATGAATGTTAGTAGTATCGCAGATGTTTCAAAGAAAACTGAACCATGATATTCTGTATTACTGATTGCATAAAATATAGAAAATAAACTATAGAAATACGCTGCACTTGTTCCGAGCACCACAAGAACATCCATAGATGCACTTTTGTTAATTAAACTCTTCCAAGCTGCTTTGTAAAAGGGATAAGCAATAATGAATTGAATAGGAGTTGTTAGAATTAGTTGTAGGAAATTGGACAGAAGCATATTGGGGAATATGGTAGTATTCATAAGCCAATCAGCAAAAACTGGAAACCAAAGGTTAAAGGGAATCATATGACCCATTGCAAAGATGAAAACAGGTAAAGCTAGAACTAAACTTGCTATGAATCTCCAGCGCATGTCTATCAGCTGTTTATTCTTCATGAAGGATAGCTGATCAACATCAAAAGAGGCTTTATAGCCAGCTTTTTCAACTGCTTTAATGATTTGTTTCTCTTTTGCAATTGCTGGATCATATATGAGTAGAGCATTATGGCTTATCAGATTAACAGCTGCAGAATCAACGCCCTCTACAGAAGATATAGCCTTCTCTATTCTAGTTACACATGCAGCACAGTGCATTCCTTCTAAAGCGATAGTCTTTTTTTCTACATTTTCTTCCATAAGTGGTCTACTACCTATAACTAATTATTGAGAAGGTATAACAAAATTAACTACTAAATCGTGTTTAAGCAACTGAAGCCTTGTAACCAGCTTCATCTACTGCTTTTATCATCTCGTCAGTAGTAGTTTTTCCTGATTTATACTCAACTACAGCTGTATTTGTTTCTAGATTTACTTCTGCAGATTTTACACCAGAAATATCTTTCAGAGCTTTTGCTACTGACATTTGACAATGACCACAAGTCATTCCAGTTACATTTAGGGTTAGTTTGTCCATATTCATCAATTTAACATACTATTTCGCTTTATAATAGCTATTGGTTTTACAAAAATTTAAAGTACTTTAGAAATGATATATTCAAATTTTCTGTAAATCATAAACCAAATAAGATCTTAGAAATTCTAGAATATGATGCAAAATTTCTCTAATTCAAAAGGATCACATAATCATTGCTGAAAAACCTAGAGCGATTATCATAGTTTTAATTTTTTTACTTGTTATCAATTCTGTATCAATAGAAACTGAAGCGTTTCTTTCTTCTAAGCTTGTTTCAATTTTTTCTACACCTGCTGTGAAATGAAGTGCTTGTTTTATAATGTTTGCACATATCTTACAGTGTATATCGGGTATATCAAAAACTACGTCTTGATTCATTTATCTCATTTAAAACAATGAGTTTAACGTTATTTAAACTAGCTTATGAACAAAAATAAACATTCTCTGAAAAAGTTTTATAACTTCTAAAAATCCTAAATTCAATCAGAAAGAAATGAAATTATTCATTGAGAGTCAAAAAGTAGCAAAGTAAAAGCAAACTTTTGCTTTTGAAACAGCTGATGTTGAAGAAGTTCCAGCTGTGAATCCTTAATCATAACCCTTTCTTTACTTTTCTCAGTTTCAACCTTTCAACTTAAGCAATTCACTTCTGCTTCTGTAACAGCTGGTGTTGGAGAAGTTTGTGTACTTCTATCTTAACTTTAAGATTCTCCCAAAATAGTTTTATATTTCTAAAATCATCTCATAAATTGTGATTTTATGGCAAAAAAAATCAAATATGGGATAGTCACACCCAATATTGGAAAATTTTATGGGTCAATTGACAATTTAGTAAATATATCACAAAAAATGGAAACCACTGGATGGGATGGACATTTCATATGGGATTGGATACTAGGGAGTAAAGATCCAATCCATCAAATTGTTGATCCATGGATAGCATTAACTGCGATGGCATCTAGAACTAAAAAAATAAAATTAGGAACAACCATTACTCCAATTCCTAGACGTCGACCTTGGAAATTAGCTCGAGAAACTGTATCTTTAGATCGTTTTTCAAAAGGGAGATTAATATTGGGGGTAGGTTTAGGTTTTCCTCCTGAAGAGGAATTTGCAGCATTTGGTGAAGAGTCAGATATTAAAATAAGAGCTAAAAAGATGGATGAAGGACTGGACATTTTATTAGGACTGTGGAGTGGAAAAAAATTCAGCTATAATGGTGAGCATTATAAAATTGACAATGTAACTTTCTTACCCAAAGCCTTACAAACTCCACGAATACCTGTTTGGGGAGCTGGAACGTGGCCTTATAAGAAACCTTTTATTAGGAGTGCGAAGTTAGATGGAGTTGTCCCAATGGATAATGAGGATTTCTTTCCAACACCTAAGACGCTACTAGAGATTATTTCACTAATCAAAGAACATCGTTCTAACTTGAAGGATTTTGATATTGTAGCTTGTGTTCGTACCATGGGAATTGATTCTCAAAAACGAGAAGAATTGTTATCAGAGTTTATTGATGTTGGTGCTACTTGGTTGGTAGAATCAATAGATGAATCTACAGATAAAACAGACTGTTTTGATTTTATAGAACAAGGACCTCCTGAAATATGAAAACAAAATATTAAAAGTGTTTTAAAGTAGAAACTGAAGATAAAAAATAGAAAATAACACATCTCTTTAGCTTTTTTTTATTTAATTTTAGCTCATTTTTTTGCTATTCAGTTCTTTCTAACGAATAATAGAGCAGTTTAGCTTATCCTATCTTAGCTTTAACCTTTCAGCTTAATGCATTCACTTTTACTTTTTAGATATTCACTATAAAATTAGCTGATTCAATAGAACCATTTCTCAAATAAACTTAAGTTTCAGCCTCTTAAACTGATGATTTTTAAAACTCCTTAATAAAAAAGAGTTTTATCGTAAATTATCAAACAAAAAGGAATGCATGAAAAATGAAAGCGTATCAAAAAACAAAACGAACTCACAAAACATCTAAAATTGAATATTGGTCATTAGGTGGTCACTTCTTCTCAACACTCTCTAATAGACTGACCACTGATAGTTCAATTAGAAGATAAAGGTGTAGCTATGAAAAATGTTCAACCTGCGAACGAACTTAATGATGATATTATAGCTGAGGAAAAGAAACCCAACCCTCTTGCCTTGCTAAGAAGTTGGGATTTCTCAGCATTATTTCTTGGAGGATTTATTAGTAATGTAGGCTCGTATTTTACAAGTGTAGCAATAATTTTCATGGCTTTAGTATTTACAAGTGGTTTAACAGAAAATGAAGCAACTCGAGCTATAGCTTTAATGACCACTTTCACTTTACTTCCAATGTTAATATTAGGACCTATTGCAGGAGTCCTTGTAGATAAATTTGATCGTAAAAAAGTAATGATTATCGCTGATTTACTAGGAGCTGTAGCTGCTTTTGGACTGATTCTAGCTGCACAGATGTGGCATCTATATCTATTTGCTCTTTTCAACTCAGCTGTTAGACAATTCTTCTATCCTGCTAAAACAGCTAGTATTCCTAGGTTAGTTAAACAAGATCAACTTTTATCCGCTAATGGTTTTATTCAAACAACTAGCCAGCTTTCCAGATTAATTGGACCTTTACTTGCTGGATTTCTTATAGCTGCTTTTGGATTTGATATATCTTTCATAATAGATGGTAGTTCATACATCGTATCTGCAATATTATTATTTACCATAAGAAAAGATCTAAAGCCAGAAAAAACAGAAGAAAAAATCACACTACGAAGTGTTGGAACTGGATTAAAAGATGGATTCAGGCTAGCATTTACCGATAAAATAATTACTTTTGTTATAATTCTATTCTCATTTACAATACTCATGATAGGGATGATAGACCCACTTATCGTACCTTACATGAATTTCGAATTTGGGGTTGGTGAAAAAGAATTTGGAATGATGATGAGCTTTGCAGCTATAAGTGGTTTAATACTTGCAATTATTATATCTGTGAAAGGACAACTTAAGCGAAAATTAACTTTCATGTCCGTCACTATTTTAGTAGCAAGTATCTGCTTAGCTTTCTTAGCCATCGCACCATTTGCACCAGGAGGTGTAGTGTGGATATGGATGGGTATGATACTAGTTGGCTGTATCAATGTTGGTTTTAACCTTCCATTCGCTACCCTCATTCAAAGAATCGTTCCAAACAAGGATTTAGGTAAGATCTCAGGAGTTATAGATACAGTGATAACTGCTGCATCTGTAACTGCTTCTGTAATTGCAGCTACTTTAGCAGGGGTTATTCCCACAAGTTGGATATTTATTATTATAACAATCTGTATTGCACTAGCTGGAACTGTAGGATTAATTGTAATAAAGTACATGAATTTGGAAAAGATTGCTCAACTCCGCGAAGAAGAAATGATAGCAATCTTAGAACAGAAAGAGAAAGAAAGTGTAGAAGTTGAGAAAATAGCTGATTTCGACGAACAAGCAAAGCTCACCTTTGATGAGATTATGGGCGAGGAGGGAACTCCTTCCCCCAAACCATCTCTAGATTGAAATCGAATATTTTTCTCACTTTCTCTTTTTCCTTTCTAAATTATAAAAAAATAGAAAAAAATAGTATAGAGGAGACTTTAGTTTTATGCTCTCTCTGGTTGTTTTTTCAGTCCAAGCTTTTCTGCATAACCATCCATATCTAGAAAACCATGTCCGCTTATGTTGAAAAGAATTGTTTTCTTCTCATTATTTTCTTTACATTTAATTGCCTCATCTATTGCACAGGCAACACTATAGGCTGATTCAGGTGCAGGTAAGAATCCTTCAGCTTGAACAAATTCTTTAGCCCTTTGGAAGATGTGTTTTTCATCAACAGGATACGCTATCGTGTCAATATATCCAAGATGTCTCAAAAGACTCACAATTGGGGAACTTCCGTGATACCTAAGTCCATCTCCCAATATTGGGACCATAGTTACTTGGTGACCAAGAGTATACATTTTCAGCATTGGTGTCATCTCTGCATGATCAGCAAAATCATACTTGTACTCTCCTTGTAAGTTTGGAGCTGCTTCACTTTGTGCAGCAATAAACTGAATATCTGCATTCTTTTTCAGAACATCATGCATCCAGGGTAAGGCAATACCTCCAAAGTTACTTCCTCCACCGAGGCAAGAAATAACCATATCTGGGTATTCACCAGCGATTTCCATTTGTTTCATAGTCTCTAAACCTATAATAGATTGATGCAACATTACATGGTTCAAAACAGATCCAAGGCAATATACAGCTTTTGGATCTTTTTTAGCATCTTCTAATCCTTCAGAAATAGCTATGCCTAATGATCCATTATGGTCAGGATTTTCGGCATACAACTTCTTTCCGAACTCGGTTTGCTGGCTTGGAGATGCATATACATCAGCACCAAACATTTGCATAAAATTCAATCTATGAGGTTTCCATCTATATACAGCTCTAACCCAAAAAACGGTACAGTCTAGTCCAACTAAACTAGATGCATAAGCGAGGGCATTACCCCATTGACCAGCGCCAGTTTCAGTTGTAAGGCGCTCAAATCCTTGTTCTTTTGCATAATAAGCTTGTGCAAGGGCAGTATTTACTTTGTGACTACCTGTTGGGCTGTAAAATTCTGATTTGTAAAATAGTTTTGCGGGAGTGCCTAATTTCTTTTCTAGATTCTTGGCTCTGAAAAGTGCTCTAGGTCTTCCTGCGGCTAAGTATAACTCCTGAATTCCTTCAGGAATAGGAATCCATCGTTCTGTAGACATTTCTTGTTTTAGACATTCACCAACCAAGAGATTGGGAAGATCACCAACTCGAGAATATCCTTCAGGTGGATCCATCGGGGGTGGTAAAGGTTCAGGTAAATCAGGAATGATATTATACCACTTATCAGGCAGTTCATCAGCTTTTAGAATAATTGCTCTATCATCTGTCATTTTCTTAACCTTGTTTTTAATAAAATTAGTTCTAATTCATTAAATTATAAATGTTCCGCAGAAAATTGAAAAAAGAAAAAAGTGGGGGCTTTCAAAAATAATCACTTTTTGTAAGAGCTAAATGAATAAGTTATCACACCTTTTGGACAAACATCTGCACAGGTACTATCAACCACATAGAAATTTTCAAGAAATATCTACAAGGGAGCAAACAAACTCTTGATGGATTTGTAAAAGAATTAGAGCCAATATTAAATCAGAATGAAGATCACAATTATATCTTGCAGACAATTAAAATGGGTATTGAAGTTTCAAAAGCTGTTATGAAATGGCCAAATAATGCAATTAAAGAACTTTAAAAAAAGTGATGAATTTATTTTAATTTTTTAATTATCCCACAATAACCACAATTTGGACAAAACTGGTATGTTTTTCCAAAGCTGTTCTTACACATAGGACAGTAAGCAGAAGCTGTTTCGTCAACTTTAACACCAGCTTTTTGTCGTCTATTTAGATTAGAAGCAGAAGCTGTTGTTGGAGTATTTTCTTGTTCCTGGAAGATTGCACTTATTTCCGCTAGTTTCTTCTTTTTTAT
>JAUWEG010000072.1 GCA_030608385.1 Candidatus Heimdallarchaeota archaeon | reverse complement strand
CCAAGGAGTATGGATGAATTTTAATGTCTTATCACCTAAAGGAATTTCCTCCCCGTCTTCTACAATCTGTATTTGTTCTGGAGAAATCAATAAATGATCTATTAGCATTTCTTTTCCTTTTTTAGTTGCGAGAACTAATGCAGATGGATATTTTTTAAGAACAGCTGGTATTGCGCCTGAATGATCTTGTTCTGTATGACTAGATACGATGTAATCTATTTTTTCAACATCTTTCAATTGAGTCAAGAGTACATCAGTCATTTTTGGATCTACAGTGTCAATTAGAACATTCTTTTCACTACCTATAATTAGATATGAATTGTAACTGGTTCCATCAGGAAGAGGTATGAGGGAATCAAACAATCTTCTATCCCAATCAATTACACCTAACCAGAAAACATTTTCTCTTATTTTTCGCTTTTTCATAGTTGTTTAAACATAGAATGAAGTTATTAAAAACCTTCTCTGTGTTTCCGATAGTTCAAGATTTAGCATAAGAAGGAAAATATCATTTCTAATAGACTTGACACACAGATAGGTTTATTAAATACATGTAGATGACCTACATATCTTAAAGGTGAAAATCATGGTAAGTCCAATAATACTCACATTAATCAACTTCCTCCACGAGATATTTACAATCATTTGGATTGGAGGAATGCTACTGTTAGTTCTGGTTATAATGCCAGTTTTGAAAAGACAATTTAAGCCAGAGGAATTTGAACTTCTTAATAAGAAGATTAGAAGCAGATTAAGCATATTTGTCTATATATCTATAGTTGTTCTTCTTATAACTGGATTAATACTCTCAAAACTACCTCCAGTATCAAATAGCTTTTTCTCATTTGAAAACACATATTCAATCATCTTGTCTATTAAACACATTCTATACTTCTTGATGATTGCAATAGCGGTTTTCAGAGGTACAATATTAGATAGACTAGAAGGGATGAATACAGATGTTAAGCACAAACTTAGTAAGGTTCTATTACTGTCAAATGTTATCTTTGCAATTGCAGTTTTATTCTTAAGTTCATATGCTGGAGTTCTCGTTTCTTTGCCAATTTAATAGAAAAAACTAATATTACTCCTTTCTTTCTTTTATTCATATTACCTGAGAGTGAATCAATGAGCAATTCAAGTAGAGAAAATATTCTCGAACCTGTACCTGTAGTTAGAACACTATTGTTATTCTTGCTAAAAAGAAACCCTAACTCTTCAGGATATAAATTAATTAACCTAGTTAGAGAGTTTACAGCTGATCAAATTAGTCTGAAGACAGGAACCCTTTACCCTGAACTGAAAAAAATGGTTGAAGAAGGGATATTAATTCAAGATAAACAAGTTACAGGTAAGAGAATAGCTTATCTCTACTGTTTGACTAACAAAGGTGAAAAAGAGCTACTTAGATTAATTACAGCTATCGAAACTAAGAAAGAAGTGTTACTAGACCCTCTAATTAAAGAATATTCCAAAGATATATCTTAATAATTTGCAAAAACTCAAACTTTCAATCTGTTCTATGTCTCAAATACATGTCTTCGTCAACTTATCAAAACGCAAAGAAATTCCACGAAGAGAATATTCCAATCAGGATTATTGAGAGTGCAACTAGAATAGAATAATGAATTCTTCCTGCTAATTTCCAATAAGGTTTCATCTCCTTGTTTTTAAATCCAGTCCATGAAAACCAAGCGAATACTATTGTTATGATTACTGAAATAAGAAATAAGAATGGGAAAACTAGTAAGCCTTTGAAAGTTGTAACCATTTCACTTACCAGCAAAAGATCTGAATTCAATTTTACTGCAGTAATTACTAATATAATAGTTCCAGAAATGAGATTACCTAGAAAACTCCATCTTGCCACTCTCTGAATTGAAGGAGATTCTTCTTTCTTCTTGTAGACCCTTACTAAACCTTTTGTTCCCCAATATGCTAATGAGATAAACATGAGAATGAGAATTACAGCAACCAAAACTGGTTTAAACGCAGATTCAAAATAGAGAGGATGGGTTCTTTCATAAGCAATAATAGGTCCGACAAAATTTGTGTAGAAATGAGTTATTCTTCCTTTGTTGTCTTCTATAAATACTATCTCTAAATAGTATTCACCTGTTGATTCTACAAAATAATTAGGTTCAACTTCAACAAATTTTACATTACCTATACCACCCATTACAAGCAATCCTTTTTCTGCTGTAATTGAGAAGCTATCACTAAGATAATCTCTTTCATCTACAGTAGTTTTATCTGAATAGACTCTTCTAGATGAGATGTAAAGTCCTTCAAACTTTCTTGCACGATTCTTGTATCCTTGCATTGGATCTAGAACTTCCAAAGAATATGGAAAATATTCTTCAATAATTTCATCAAAGAGTAGGGTTCTAGCAATAGAGCTGCCAAGGCTATTGTAAGATGCAAAAATACCTACATTGAGTTCAGGAAGAAGAATCATTCGACTGTGGAAGAATCCTGTATCTCCACCATGACCAATTATACGTTGATCACTCATATCAAATTCGTAAGCTCCCAAACCTATTGATGCAAGATTTTCATGAGTAGTAAATTGTTTACTTAACATCAGTTCTACAGAAGCATTTTCCAAAATTCTACTACCATCAAAAGTTCCATTATTTAATAGGGTCATCATAAATTTCGACATGTCAGAAGCTGCAGAACTACATGAGCCAGCAGGCGGAATGCTAATGTATTCAAAATAGGCAGGAGCGTTATTTAAAATATGTCCAGCTGACATCTGTGAATATAGGGAAACTGGAAGAGGTTGCAAAAATGTTGTAGAATTCATACCTAAAGGAGTTAATATTTCATCTTGTATGTAAGTTTCAAAATTCTGACCAGAAATTTCCTGAACTATATAACCTGCTAGAGCAAAACCATAGTTCGAATATGCTGAAATTTTACCTGGAGGTCTTACCCTATCAGGGATTTCTTCAGCTAAAATCGTTTCTAAAGGTTCCATTAAAGAAGAACTTGATAATATTGTGCGAAGGGTTGATCTCTCAAATCCAGCTGTATGTGTTAATAAATGTCTAAGAGTTATTGATTCGTCATATGTTTCTGGTATCTTGAAAGCAGTAAGATAATCATTAATGTCAGTGTCCAGATCTAACAATTCATCTTCTACCAATTGTAGAACTGCAATAGAAGTGAAAGTTTTTGAAATGGAACCTATTCTAAATATCGTTTCATTGGCCACAACAGGAGTTTGAGTGACATAGTTAGCATAGCCATATCCTTTCTCAAGAAATACAGAGCCATCTTTTACCATAGAAAATGTAACACCAGCAAGAGAATAATTATCAAATTGTTCAGATATAATTTGATCTAAGAAAGTTTCTAGTTCAGTTGGTGTAGGTAATTCTTGACTAGTATCCTCAGCAAGATTAGTTTTCAATCCATTTGCATGAAAAGTGCTATCAATTACTGTATTGGAGGAGGTAAAAAATGGAGTGAGAAGTAAAGCTACAAGAACTATAATTATCTGTTTCTGGAAGCTATGCCTTTTATTTATGAACCACATTCAAATTGGGAAATAGACTTGAATATTTATTAAACTATGTAAATAGAAATTGTGTGATACGAATAGTTCCTTTAATCGAGGTTTAGTATAACTTTAGAATATTGTAGCTAATAAATGAAGATTATATATTATTTTGTTTTATTTAATCGTTTTTTTAGAGTTTTTCTTTTTAAGAAGATAATAACCACAAACGAGGAAGACAAAATTAAGAATATCAGGTGATTCCTAGAAAGCTCAGGTACAACAACATCTCCCTCTTGAATTCTACCATCATATGCAACTAGACTAATGTCTGGGATTTTTCTAATGTAGTTGATTGCAGCATCTCGATACATGAAACCTGTATCTGTTGCAGGATAGACATCTTTGAAACTAACCCACCACACATAATCGATCATAAGTCCAGTATAAATGTTAGTAGGAATTATTTCTTCAAAAGTACCAGTTGAATTAATATACGCAGAGGTAATGTGAAATCCACCATCATAGCTGTAGCTGTATCTAATATTACCAATTGCATAATATCCATGTCCGGAGGTCAAAATATCTAATAATTCCTGACCTGTAATGCTTAGTTCGAGCATGTTATTTTCAAAAGGAATAACTGAAACTACATCCCCCATTGTGACATCCCCAGCACGGAAATAGTCTCTTATTCCTCCACCTCTATTAGTTATTGAAAAATCGTGGGTCCAGTTGAAATAGTCTATCATTCCATCTGCTACACGATTACCGATCCCACTTTCAGGAGAGGGATCATATATAGCAGTAGAAGCATATGATATTACTTCATCGGCACCTACAAGATCTACCCAGTAGTCAACTACTTGCTGGATCTCAGCATCAGGTGTAACTCCCCCTTCAGTATTTGCGACTAGATGCCCACTCTGTGAAACCACAAGTTTTGGATCAAGTGTAGTATCAACCTCTAGAACTATTCGTACATATTGCTGAGCATAATGTCCTGCCATCGCTACAATTGAACCACTAACTTCAGTGACTTGGGGAGTACCACCATGACCTCCTAGAAAAACGCTGATATTAAGATCTGCTACATCAGCTGCTAAACTTATCAGTTCATTAGGTACAACATGAGTCAAAGCAATTATAACATCTGCTCCTGCAGCTCTCATTGCTGGAACATTATTTCTCAAAGCTGTTTCATAATTTCCGAAATCATAATACTGAGTATATTTTGGATGAGCAGAAGTATATGTACTTGTAGTTGTTAACCCCACAATTCCAACCTGTATCCCTGCATGTTCTTGAACAACCCAAGGAATAGTGAAGTTAGCTAAGTCAGTTGTACCTACGTCATATATATTACATGATAATAAGGGGAAGTTAGCTATGTTTTGTCGATAATTCAACCAATCTATACCATAATCAAATTCATGATTACCAATAGCTGAAGCAGTAAAATTCATAGCATTCATAACATCCATCATAGATTCTCCTTTGGTCAGGGTGGCTACTGCTGGACCAGTGTTTTCATCCCCCCCATTTAAGAGAAGGAAAGAATCATCTGATGCATTAAAACCTTCTTGCTTGAAATAACTCATGTAAGTTGCAGCGCCCCCTCTACCATCATGAGGTTCAAGCCATCCATGCCAATCATTTATGTAGAGAATTGTAAGATTTACAGTATCGGCATTCAGTTTTACATTAGAAAAATCAGATGGGACATTTGTCTTAACATGAGTTATGGGGCTAGTAAAAGCTGATTCTGACTGCTTAAGTGGAGAATTCATCACCATCGATAAGACTAGAAGGGTGTTAATTATGAAGAAGGTAATTGAATGTTTTCTCATTTTATATAGAAAAGAATTAATTAACGACTTATTAATTTATAGATAAATTCTCAATGGTAACCTGAATCAACTTTCATTTCAATCTTAATTACAATACAAGCATTTACAGCATTTTGAGAATTCGTAATGTCTTAATTTAAGGAAAAGAATATAATAACCAAATACAAAGTATGATTATGTCTGTTACTACTCGTAGGAAGAAGGACATTGAATTAGACATTAGAAGAATAACCGAATTAGAACTAGATGGTGAGGATACTCTGAAAACACTTTGTCAACTAATGGACTTCATGAGTAGTTTTCAAGATGATTCTGCAAAAAAAGAGATACTAAAAATTGATCTGTATCTTAGAGAAAGAAGAAACAGTAAAAGGTTAGCTAGAAGAGAGGGGTTTTAGAAAAACTGAATATATTACTTGAAGAAAGCAGAAGGTTCTAGTACTTTCTTTTTTTTCTTTGGTTAAATAAACAATTCTACAATAATTTTAATAGGTGTAGGTGTATTGTGAATTCATGTCACATGTTTTTCTTGGTGCACATTTAGATGATGCCGTAGTAAGCTGTGGTGGGACAATTGCAAAGCTTGTTTATGAGAGAGAAGATATTCTAGCAATTACAGTTTACACAAGAAGACCAGATATTAAATCACTACCCAGAAAATTCCACAAATTTGCAGATTACGACCTCAGAAAAAAGGAAGACCAAATAGCTCTCGATAAGTTAAGTGCTGATTATAAGTGGTTAGATATTGAAGAGAGGGCTTATCGAACACCATTGCTTAAAAGACCCACAGATGTTTTCAAAATTAATTTATCAGAAGGACTTAATCAATTCATAAACATTGCAGAGATTCAATCAGAGTTGGATAAAATCTTTGTGAAAAATCCTAAAGCCAAAATTTACGCTCCATTAGGCGTAGGTAATCATTTTGATCATGTTGAAGTTTTTCTTGCATCATTAATGTACATGGTTGATAATTCTCTCTTTGATAATTTCCTTTTCTATTTAGATTCTTATGGAATGTTTAGTACAAAAATGAGAAAAAAGCATTATTTAGGGAAGAAAATAATTTCACTTGGAACGAAGAAACCAGAAAATTCTAGCTTTAGATGGTTTATGATAACAACTGTCATGAATTCTATAATTTCAGGAAATGCAATTGAGAAACTTCTTCCTTCTAAATATTTAGACATTGAGTGGGAGCTCAAAACAAACTCTATCAAAGGTTATGAAAAACTTAAACTTTCAGCTCTTGAATGCTATGAATCTCAAGTCAAACTCTTTGGAATAAAAACATTGAAAAAATTTTTCAGCAGGCATCATAAAAATTGGGATAGTTCTGAATTATTTATGAAAGCAAGAGTAGTATGAAATATAACAAAAAATATTAATGTCTTTAATCCGAGTTCCAACAAATATAAAGTGAATCTAGGATGTCCAGAAACCAAGAAAGCATAGATATTCAACTTCTAGAAAAGATATGTCAGCTTTATGATATCTCTGTTAAAGATTTAAATTTCCTAGTTGTTATAGACAACAATTTTGTTTATGAATTTCAGAAAGATGATGAAAACTATATTTTAAGAGGAGGTACACGACATTCTTCAGATCAGGTTCAAGCTGAATTGGAGTGGATTTTGTTTTTGCATTCTTCTGATGTAAAAGTATCCTTACCAATTAAATCTACGAACAATAATTACTTAGAATTAGTACAATATAAAGATAGAATTATCAATGCCATAGTTTTTGAGAGAGCTCCGGGAAAAGAAGTAGAATATCGGAATCCAGAAGTATGGAATGAAGATTTATGGGAAGAAATGGGGAGAACATTGGGGAAAATGCACACTGCAGCTGTAAAGTATAATTCTGAAAAACTTGAACCTAAACGAAAAACAGCTTTTGAAAGTGTTCATGCTGCATCTGAAAACATCTTGAATTCTGAAGAAGACAGAGAAATAATAAAGAGGTTTGCTGAGCTTAAGAAGAAACTTAATCTACTTCCCAGAGAGAAGAATGCATTTGGATTAATACAGTATGATTTTCACGCCGATAATTTCAATATCGATAATGGAGAGATAATTGTTTATGATTTTGATGATTCTTACTATTTCTTTTTTATTTATGATTTAGCAGCTTGCATCCATGAGGTAGTGTGGGATAACCCTGATGAGAAGAAACTTGATTTTGCTAATCGTTTCATTCCTAGTTTATGGAAGGGGTATACTGAGGAGTTTATTCTTGATCGTAAATGGCTAGAGTATCTACCAGATTTTCTTAAATGGAGAGAATTTGTCATCTATGTAACATGTGTAGAAACTTATAATGATGAAACTACCCCAGAGAGAATTTTATCAATGTATAAGGAATTTATTGCAGAATTCAAAGAAAGAACTAAATCAGACGATCAAATTGTCCCAATACCTGATGATTTGAAAAAGTGGTTTAAAGAATTTTAGAAACAATCATTAAGAAATCTAGGTAGAATCACTCGTCTCCAATTCTATTTTCATTCTTTCTCCTTTGACTCGATTACTAATTGCCTTTTCAGATTTTAAATGATTCATAGCTTGGATACAGTGTAACCATTACTGCACCCTTCCCTACTGTACAGACAATTACGGGCGGTAGGGTCCAGATTGAAACACTATTAACTTCTCTAATTTCTTTGACAGTTTTTTCTAATTTCCCTACCTTTTCTAAGTCATTTGAATGAGTGATTATTATATCGTATTGAACATTTTTGCTAGTAATCCTTTTAATTCTCTTCTCAATCTTTTTTAGTGATCCACCAAAGCCAACCACACCTTCATCAGTCATTTATAAAGGCATTTGATTAAACAGCAAATTATCTAATTAATTATGAAAACATATAGGTTGTCTTTTCAAAATTTTGAGCAAGAAATTTCACAAAAGTAGAAACAAAATCACAAACAAATTGGAATTTCTTCCTAGCCACAAATGGGTTAGAAACTTTTCTGCTTTCTTCAAATCGGTGACATTGATTGCTTCATCCAATTTCACTTGAAACTTCTCTTGAATTTCCTTTTTCTTTTTCTTAGATTTCTATTTTTAAAATGCGCTCTAATATTTTCCAAATTATGTAAAGTAAGTCTCCATTCTGTCAAATGCCTTATTTATTTCCTCTTCTGGAACACAAAATGATAACCTTAGATGACTCTCACCTGTTGGTCCAAAAGCAATACCAGGAGTGGTTGACACTTTTGCTTCTTTCAGCATTTTTTTACAAAATGCTGTAGAATCCTTTCCTTCTTTTCCTAATATCTTAGGGAACATTAAATACGAACCACTTGGTTTGACATAATTGAAAATACTATCGAGATTATCCAACCTTTTGCACATTAGATCTCGTGCTGATAAGTAGTGTTTTCTAAATTCTTTTACACAATCTTGCGATCCTTTCAACGCAGCTAATGCTGCATATTGTGAAACAACTGGAGCACATATTGTAAGAGGAATATGAGTTTTAGTGATATGGGGAATTAATTGTTCATCAGCATGTAAATACCCTATCCTCCAACCTGTCATTGCATACGTCTTTGTAAAAGTATAGCAACTTATAGCTTTTTCTTGCATTTCAGGAATTGAAGCTATGCTGAAATGTTTATGACCATCGTAGACAAAATACTCATATGCTTCATCAGTAATGACCATCAAATTATTTTCAAGAGCTACATCTGCTAATTGACGAAGCTGTTTTTCAGAAAAAGCTGTTCCAGTAGGATTACTTGGAGAGCAATATATCAATGCTTTAGTCTTTGGTGAAATAGCTTTTCTTATTCCCTCTATATCCAATGCAAAATCCTCTTCCTCAAGTAGGGGCACAAGTATAGGTTTTCCTGATGCTATCCTGACTTGTTGAATGTGAGTAGAGTAAGTTGGTGAGGGTAAAATTACTTCATCACCAGAATCAAGTATAGCAAAAATAGCTGCACTTAATCCTTCTATGGCTCCAACAGTCACGATTAATTGTGAAATGTTTGATTCTACATTATTATCTCTTCTAAGCTTTTTGGCAATCTCTTGACGTAATTCTACTAAACCAGAACTGGTAGAATAACCACTCACAAGACCCTCTTTTATTGCTTTAATTGCAGCTGCTTTAATATGCTCAGGTGTATCTGATGTTGGTTTTGCCCAAGAAAGAAATGCTACATCTTCTATTTCTTTTGATAATCTGGTCATCTCATGGATTGCTGATTTTTTCATTTGCAAGATATTTCTTGATATTCTCAAGTCTTTCACTCTTTCCTTTCACTCCAAACTTATTCAAATATTCTATTAAACATTTTCCATCTTCTTTTTCTATTTCTATCTCTGTTAGGTTAACCTTTTCTTTTTCTTCAGAATAATCTACATCTTCAAGTTGTTTGTGATTTACTTGAGATTCTTGCTCTTCTATACCTGTTTTAAAAAGAATTTATATAAAAGCTAGAAATAAACGTAGAGTATGTGGAATACGCTTTTTGGTATTCTTCTCATAATTCACGGATTAGTTTTTATTATGTTTCTAGTTTATGTAAAACTACCTGAGGAGGAGGAGGGATATTTTGGATGGTCTAGAAAATCATGGTTATTAGACAGATTCCTTGGTGAGAAAATAGTTAAGATTGTCGGGATTGTACTCTGGGTAACAATTATCGTTGGTTTCGTTATTTCGGGAATAGTAATCCTCGCTAAGCATGTAGCACGTATGGCTTAAGAACGATGACTGAGATGTCAGCTGAAAATGAAATATTAGGTTGAAGACAAGTGCTCAGGATTCATTCAGCCTTTAGTCCTGTTAGTAGAACCAACTCATCCCACAACCTTTTTCCTAATACCTCGTCATTCATTGCCTTATCAGGTTTCTTGACGCGTTTATCCAGTTTGAACAAGGCTCCATTGATTGTACTACGATCTCGATACAAAAGCATCAGATCTGCAATAGGTTCACCCGCGACCGTAGGTGGCTTTGCAAGGAGTACTGTCATTATCCGCCAGAAAAGACCCAAAAGTCCGGATGGCCACCTTTTTGCCAACTCTGGATCTGATTTATCGATGATGAACGTTGGTTTGAATGCTACAGAGGAGATCTTTCCAGCATATCGTCGAGTCAACTCCGCAGCGATTACCCGGTTGCATGTCTTTGTCCTGTTGTATGCAATTTCTGTCTTGTGAATTCTGATGCTTTCAAGATCATCCCAGTCGATTTCTTTATAGAATGGTGCAACCACATGAAGGACCAAGCCGTTTGATTGCTGCATCCTCTTTAACAACAGATGGGTGAACAAAAACGGCCCCATCACGTTTATAGCAAACATCATCTCATGACCGCTGGGCAGGATGTTCGGACCATTTTGGATAAGGGCTCCAACAGAGAGTATCAGACCATCTATTATCGGGAATCGGTTCAAAGCCTCAGCTGCAGCGTGTTTCACAGATTCCATATCAGAGAAATCGACCACTAGTATGGTAATGTCTGTATCCTGATAATCGATCTGTGCTTCAGATAAAGCAATACGGATACGATCCACCTTGGCTTTTAATGTGTCAGGATAACGCCCAAGCAACACAACTCTAGCACCACGTTTTGCTAAAGCAACTGCAGCACCTCCCCCAATGTTTCCAGTTGCTCCAGCAATCAGTATTGTCTGTTTATTCGTCACTTTTACAATCTCCTTTTTAGTGATGTGAATTTAGGATGTAGTAAGTTATGTAAACACATTATAAATAATTATTCCATGATAACCTACATAAAATCAATAAATTTTAATAGTCTCTTTTCTCAAAAAAAGTTATGAAAAAGAAGAACATCATTAAATTTACAGAATCAGTATGGGATTATACTCCAAGTGAAACTTCTTCTCACACTTCTTTCATTAAAATGGATAAATACCTTATAATGGTAGATACTGGAATGGATCCCTCTACAACTAAGAAAATAAGAGAGTTTGCTGAATCAGAAACTGGTTTGAAATTTAAGTATGTGATCATTACTCATTATCATGGAGATCACACTTTTGGAACAAAGGTTTTCAAAGATTGTGATATCATTTCAACAAGAAGTACTAAAAAAATTCTTGAACAAAAAATTGAGGGAGATTATAAAGATAAAGAAATTGTTCTACCTAACATCACCTTTGATGGTCAGTATGAAATAAAGGGAGAGTTCAAAACAGTAAAAATCATAGAAACACACGGACATACTCAAGGTAGTGCTTTTGTCCATATTCCCGAAGAAAATGTCATTTTAACAGGTGATTTATTATTTTCAGATATGTTTCCTTTTGCTGGAGATGAAACAGTTAATCCCTATCTCTGGGTCGATGCATTTCAGAAGATGATTGATTTAAATCCAAATATCGTAATTCCAGGTCATGGTCATATTGGATCAATTAAAAATTTAATAGAAGGTCAAGAAAAGATTTCAGAAATGATAAAATTTATTGAGACTTCATACAAGCAAAAGTTAACAGAAGAGGAAATGATGAATTCTAAGCAATTACCTGATTTCACAAAAGATGCTAATAAGAGATGGCTTAAAATGACCATAGAGGCATTTTATCATGTTGTTGAGGAGAAATTCAAGTTATTGGGTGAATCTTAACTTCATATCTTTATTACATAATGTTTCTTTTTTCTATGTCTTCTTACACAACACACAGATAGGTGGTGGAGCTGTCATGCGTGAAGTTAATGGAGTTATTATGGAAGACAACACATTAATCGAAGCTTGGTGCAGTATTGAGAATAGTACTGATTTCTATTTCTTTAATAATACACTACTAGATAGTGCTATCGGTATTTCTAACTCAAATAATATATCGATAATAAGTAATACTGTTTATCTAGATTTTATAGGACAAGATTGGCTGTTTATAGATAATTCTTCATACACTGAATCCAATAACATAATCATTACTGTACCAGTAATTAGTGAATTTCAAAATGGTTTTAGTATATTGTTGATACCTTTGGTTACTTTCATTGTAAGATATGCAGTTCATAAGAAAAGAAGGATTGAACGGTTATCTGATCAAACTGCATTTATAAATGCTTAAAATAAAAATCAGAGGAAATCTTACTCCTCTTCTTCCTCTTCAATCTTAGTTTCTTCATAAATCTCTTCTATAATCTCATTTCTTAGTTCATATAGAACTTCATAGGTTTTCTCAACTATTTCTGAAACTAAATCCGCAAGTTTAGTTTTAGCATCTTTAGTGACTATTCTAGCTATTTTTTCACCAATAATGAATTTTTGAACTTCAGTCAGACCTTCAGAGATATCTTCAGGAATGATTTCTGCAACTTGATCCCAAACAGCTTCTTGAATTTGCTTTACAATAGCTTTAAGTCTCTCTTCAATGATCAACTCTCCTAATCCGTCAAATATTTCTTCTTCAATTTCATCCATTACTTCTTCAAAAATGGTTTGTGCTAAATCTGTAGTTTTATTCTCTTCAGTCATTTTACCACAATAGCTAAAACATCATCAGAATAAAAAATCTTTTTATCTAACTCTATAG
>JAUWEG010000142.1 GCA_030608385.1 Candidatus Heimdallarchaeota archaeon | reverse complement strand
GTTCTCTTAAACACCTATTTTTTTCCTAAAAGGAAAATTCGAAATGGATGAACTCCAGGTTTCATTATCTCAGCGTTTACAACAGGATCATTTTTTACGAAATCTTCTGCTTCCTTTAGACTATTTGCAGTGAATACTGTTAAACCAAATAGGCCTTCAGCTAGAATTGGACCTGCAAGTAGAAGCTGTTTTTCATCAAACTTACTTTTCAAATGCTCAAAATGAATTTCCATTATTTTTCCTTCTTCTTCAGTCATATCATTAATGAATGTTGATCGCCCAGTTATTGTTCCCATATAGATTTTAGTTTCATCATCATATATTGATTCAATATCAAGAAATTCTTCTTCCAGTACTTCTGGAACTTCTTCTTCAGTAACAAGTGAGGCTTTGAATTTGTAAAGAGAAACTTTGAGCAAATGATTGTAGACATAAGGATCGCTTTTGATAATTGATTTAATTTCCTGTTCACTGTTGGTTTGAATTACAGCAAACTCACAAAAATTATCAAGGGATGTACCTGCAAAAATCAATTTCTTCTCTTTCTTTAAGTTCTTTAGAAAATTCCAATGTTTAATGATAATATCACTATAATCGTAAAAGGATTCAGACAACTTCTTATCAGATAAATCGTAAAGAAAAATATAGACATTTTCCTGTTCCATATGAATTAACAGTTTACAACTAGATTTAATATCTTTTTGAAAAGCAACGAAAAAGAGAAAAGTGAGAAACAGAGATTAAAATTTGTCTGTATCTTCTTTTGCCCATTCATCTGGGTCATATTTCGGAGGCATGCATCTTAGGGGTTTATCCTCATAATATCCAAGTGCATATCTAGCCTGAATAATTTTTTGAATTTCATTAGTTCCTTCATATATTGTTGCTCCACGTACATTTCTGTAGTATCGTGCAACAGGATAATCATCTGAAAAACCATAAGCTCCATGAATTTGAATAGCTCTGTCTGCACATCTTACAGCAGCATTTGTGGCATACCACTTGGCTAATGAGGTTTCTCTAGTATTTACTCTGCCTAAGTTCTTTGTCCAACCAGCTTTCCATGTGAATAGTTCAGCAGCTTCAATGTCGGAAACACTTTCGGCTATCATTCCCTGTATGAATTGGTGATGACCAATTTTTTTACCGAAAGTTTCACGTTCATTAGCATATTTTACAGCCGCTTCCAGCGAAGCTTTCGCACCACCAACTGCACCACCAGCAACAGTATATCGACCCCAATCAAGTGCAGCCATTGCAACCTTGAAACCTTCATCAGGCAAACCAAGCAAGTTTTCTTTTGGAACAGGAGTATTTTCAAAATTAACCCATCCTGTCTCACCAGCTTTTACGCCCATTTTATGATGAAGATTCCCTGAAGTTACTCCACCAAAATCACGTTCAACTATGAAAGCTCTCATACCTTTATGACGAACATCTATTTCATAAGCAAAAACAAGAAAAATATCAGAAGATTCAGTGTAACTTATCCACATTTTTTCTCCATTAACAATCCATTCATCACCTTCAAGACGACAAGTAGCTTTCAATCCTGCGGGATCACTTCCAGCAGCAGGTTCAGTTAAACCATATGTGCTCATCTTCTCTCCTGAGGTTAAAATTGGAAGATATTTTTTCTTTTGTTCCATATTACCCCACTGCCATATTGTTGAGCAGACTAATCCATTGTGAACTGATAAAATCACTCTAAATGAAGTGTCAATTCTTTCCAATTCTTCACAAGCTATAGCCAAAGCAATATAATCAAGACCTCCACCGCCATATTTTACAGGGATACTAATACCTAGAAGACCTTGTTCAGCCATCTTTTTTAATATGGGTCTGTGAAAAGTATGTGCTTGATCCCATTCCTTTACATTCGGAGCAATTTCTGCTTCTGCAAACTCTCTCACGCTCTGTTTTACCATTTTATGAGTTTCGGATAACTCAAAATGAGGACCGATCTCTTTGAATTGTTCGTACATATCTATCACATTTAATAATTGTTAACGACGTAATGTCATCTTGTTTCTTTAAAAGTTTCTGAATGAATATGAAGAAAAAATATAATTGAATATTAATTCTTAGAAATCATCTCATTGCTCCTTTGAAAAGAATTTTAACCTTTTAAACTAAACATACCTTTGGGGAACTTCGTAAATCATTCAATATAGGTTGAGAAACATGGCAGATGAAATTAAACACTATGCTACTGGTTCAGTAATTCCTCTAGGAGATGGGTTCACAGGAAAATCAGTATTATCACGTCTAATTATTAATCCTGATGTTTCTGATGAAGAACTAAAAGACATTCTTCTGAAAACCAAAAAATCCTACAATATTGAAATAGAATTTAGTAGTGAGGTCGTAGAAGTAGATGGTTTACCAGTCACAACAACTTTGCAATTCTACGTATTTCCAGGTCAAAGGCAAAAAGCTTCTTCTCGAAGTACAACTTTTGATGAAATTCTATCTGTTTTTGACTGTTTTCCAGCTTTGTTGAGAGTATCTGCATTATTATTAATTTATGATGTATCTCGATTTAGCACACTTGAGTCATTAGAGATATGGTTGCGATTTGCAATTGTAAAAGAATGGATTTATGAAGACACTTTAATTTTACTTGTTCCAAATAAAGTAGATCTTGAAAAACCAAAACAAAGGGATATAGATCAAATAATCTCAACAATTTATGAATATATAGCCGACCACAATCTTCCAATTGATGTTAATCACATCAAAGCTATAAATTCCTCCTGTGTAACACTTGAAGGGATTAATGAAATTAGAAAGGTAGTAGTTGATTGGATAGCTCATCGAGGAATACGAGGGGTTGGAATAAAGTAATTTTCAGCTAATTTTTTTCCACTAGAAATACAGGTCATTTCCACTGCCGAGAAGGTGGGAAGTTCTTGTAATGATACCCTTATTAGAACAAGTCCCTCTTTGCAAAATAATGAAAAACTGATTTTATACTCTAGAGTTGGATTTGCTATAGAAGAAATAGAAGTTAACAAACATTGGTTCTTTATCAAAGCAAAGAAATAAGTCAAATAGATAGAGTATTTTTTATACTCTTATTCTTCTCTTATTTTATGCCCTCTTCAGAATACACCACTTGCTTTTATTGTTCTGAATACTCAAAAATTGCTCAAGATTACCCAGTCAATTATGCAACAAAAGATGAGAAATCTTTTACTCCTAGATGTTTTCTTCATTGGGAATATAAGTGCAGTAAATGTGGAAAAGATAGACATTTCAATGGAATATCTTGGTGCTCTACTTGTAAGAAGTTTACATGTTTATTCTGTGTAAACGAGCAAATGCAGAAAGAAGAATTTCTCATTTATGATTACTATTACAAAATTCCTTGTCATGAATGTGGTAGTTTCAATCCAGCCTTAGATTATGCAGAATACGAGGGAACACACCCGTTTCAAATAGGAGATATTAAACCAGAAGAAGATATTATGATTTGGATGCCAACCTACAAAGATCAGATAAAAACTCAAGAGTTCCCACATAAAGCATGGGGATTGAAAAGAATCTTATCGCTTGGCAAGTATGTTGAATTCAAAAGACTTGATTCACTTGAGGGGTATGATCCAAAAACTACTTGGGATGCAATAGCACCTACATGGGCGCCTATTTTTAGTGAAGGTGGAGATTATCATCACAAATACAAAATCTTACCTGAAGTATATCGATTACTCGATACTCTGGAGGATAAAATGATTCTAGATGTAGCCTGTGGAGAGGGAAATGTTGCTAGACATTTAGCCAAACATGGTTCAAATGTAGTTGGTATTGACATTTCGAAACTTATTGATTTTGCAATCAAAAGAGAAAACAAAGAAAATTTAGGAATTCAATATCTTAAATTAAGTGCGGAAAATTTAGCAACTAAATTTGAGAAAGCATCCTTC
Source organism: Candidatus Heimdallarchaeota archaeon (assembly GCA_030608385.1). Lineage (GTDB taxonomy): Archaea > Asgardarchaeota > Heimdallarchaeia > Heimdallarchaeales > Heimdallarchaeaceae > UBA460. Next base: position 2,274 of record JAUWEG010000142.1, on the reverse strand, counting down.
GATAAAGTTGTTTGCAATATGGCATTAATGGACATAGAAAAATATGATTCTGTAATCGAACAAATCTCATATGTACTGAAAGAAGATGGAATCTTTGTTTTTAGTATTACCCATCCAGCCTTTGCTTGGCCTACTTGTACATCTTTTCGAGTTCCTAGAGGTAGCCAAAGAAATGAAGATAAATTACGAATGGTTCTGAATTATTTTGATGAGAGACCAACACTTCTAGATTACGGACATGAGACACTATCTCTTCAATTCCCCAGACCCATAAGTTCGTATATTAATGAGCTTGTCAAGAATAATTTGATTCTTCAGGAAATGAGTGAACCTAAAGCTTCAGAAGAACTTGTCAAGAAGTTTCCTAGAAATGCATACAGGGATGACGATATATTTCCTGATTTTCTAATTATAAGGACAATAAAAAAACTGAACTATAAGTTATTTTAATCCAACCATTATAAATGAAGCATAAACTTCATATCCCACTTTGGAATATACTTTTATCGCTGGTATGTTATCAGTTAGCACGTGTATAATCGCTATTTCAGTGTGTTCCATCATTTTATGAATACTCTCATTAACTAAATATGTTGCAAGACCTAAATTCTGATATTTAGGGTGTGTAGCTGCATTTGCAATAATTGCAGCTGTTTCGTCTATCCAAGCTAAAGTGAATGAAATCAGTATATTACCATCAAATAAACCAGTATAATTCTGATTATCATCAAAAGTCAGATGCTTTGTGGTTATCTTACTCCAATAAGTGGGAGCAGCTTTTGCCATAAGCTTTGCTATCTTTGAAGCATCCTTTTCTGTTAAATTTCTCTGTGTAAAAGGTTTGTCTAATTGAAATCTAGGAATCATTTTTTCTTTTCGAAGTACCATTCTATGAATATGTAGTTTTGTTTTTGGTTTTGGTATCAAAAAAGACAACAACTTCTGATATTTTATTTCAAAATTAATCTGTTTAAGTGGAACATCTTCAGGAATTGCATTGAATAAAGTTTTCACAATTTCTTCATTTTGACCTCGTACATGTGCAATATGATTTTTCCAAATAAGACATAAACCAACAATGTTTTCTTTTTCAATTGCTACTAGGAATTTGCTTTGTTCAGGATACTGTTTCAAATCTAAAATGAAGAAGAAATATAGCTGAATATCACTAAGAACATAATCCCAAAATTTCTGAACGTCTATATCGTCTAGTTTAACGATTTTAAGCATATAGTTCACAATTTGTAGTTGCATTAATATAGATATCGAAATTCTATTATTCAAACTTTAACTTGATTTTGATGGGACAGTGATCAGACCCCATTACTTCATTCATCATCACTGATTCTACTAAGTTATCTAACAAATCATCTGATACGAAGAAATAATCTATTCTCCATCCAACATTTCTTTCTCTAGCAGTTACACCTTTCACTATTGCCCTTGTTGACCACCAAGTATAGTGTTCTGGTTCTTTGTTAAAATGTCGAAATGTATCAACAAATCCTTTTGATATCAGCTTGTCAATCCATTTTCGTTCATCTGGAAGAAAACCTGAAACCGATTCATTAGATTTAGGATGCGTCAAATCGATTTCTGTATGAGCAGTATTAACATCACCACAGATAACAACTGATTTTCCTTGTTTTCTTAGATTAATGACATGTTCTAGAAATACTTCATAGAAATCCATTTTGTATTTGAGTCTTTCAGCACTAAGTTTTCCATTTGGAAAGTAAACATTCAACAAAACAAATCCTGGAAATTCTGTTTCCATCACTCTGCCCTCTTTATTTAACCTTTCAACAGCTAAATCTGTGTTTAGACGTATAGGTTTTGTTTTTGAATAAGTTACAATGCCACTATATCCTTTTTTTTCAGCTGATGAGAAATTACTAGTGTATCCTTGTGGTTTTAGAAGAGAACTTGTGAGTTGTTCAGGATGAGCTTTTGTCTCTTGAAGACATAATGCATCTGGAGAGACTAGGTGTAACCAATCAATTAGTTTTAATTTTACAAATTCATCCTTTTGCAAAATTTGATTATATTTCATTCCTTCAGATATATCTTTCTTAGAAACAGCTCTTATCCCATTCACATTCCATGAAATCAGAGTAATTTCTTTCATAAGTTGGTTTCATTATTTGTGTCTTAAGGTTTGTGTGCTGGCCATTTTTTGAGCTTTAACCATTCAGCTAAAGCCTTGCACTTCTCCTTTAACATCTTTAAGGAATTAACTATATAATATTCTAATCCAGTTACGCTATTTGACTA
>JAUWEG010000115.1 GCA_030608385.1 Candidatus Heimdallarchaeota archaeon | reverse complement strand
GCTCTTTCTGCTTCAGCTTGTTTAGCAAAAGCTCTTTTCATTTCAGCTGGAAGTTCGAGTTCTTGAATCTTAATACCTTTGATATCTATACCCCATTCATTAGTCTCTTTGTCTACAATCTCACGGATATCTTGAGCAATCTTATCTCTTTCAGTTAGAACTTGATCGAGTTCCATAGTTCCCATTGTATCTCTTAGAGCTGCTTGAGTATATTGTCTAACTGCATATACATAATTCTCAATCTTAATAACAGCATCTTCTGGACGTTCTACTTTGAAGTAAACTACAGTATTTGCAAGTACAGGTATATTATCTCTAGTAATAACTTCCTGTCTTTGTATATCTTGAGTGATAATACGTAAATCCACTTTCCTTGCAGATTCTATTATAGGTAGGACATAAACAAGTCCAGGTCCTATTGTTCGTTCGTATCTCCCTAATCGGAATACAACTATTCGTTCATATTCTAGAATTACTTTAATTCCTGATAAAATCCAAATGATTAGTATAAATGCAACAGCACCTGCAATTATGCCAATCCACCATATTTCAGCCATTTGTTTTTTCTCCGAAAATTTAACTAAAGAAATATTAGAGGAACGTTATTTAACGGTTTTTACACTGAGGAGAAAAAACTAATTATGTTAATAAGAATACTGTAGTATGGTGCGAATATGAATCTAGTTGAAAGCTATCGTTTTGGAAAAATAAAAGTGCAGGGAAAATCGTACTCTTCAGACCTGATAATATTTCCCGATTCAATTCATTCAAACTGGTGGAGAAAGAAAGGACATCTACTACATTTAGAAGACTTAAAAATACTGAAAGATACTGAAATAGATTCGCTGGTCATAGGAACTGGTTCATTTGGAAAGATGAAAGTTCCAGAAGAAGTCATAAATGAACTAAAACAAAAGGAAATAGATGTGATAGTCTGCAAATCTGCAGAAGCTGTTGAGAGATATAATAATCTAGCTAAAACAGGAAATAATACAGCTCTTGCCATCCACTTAACATGTTAGCATTAGAAACAAAAACACAGAAAAAGATTCAGCAAGAGAAATAAAAAAGAGATTTTTGTAATTGATGAATAGTTTATTCAGGAATTTTTGTTGGTAGATTTGGGTCATCATCTTTAGCTGGAAATATTTTTCCCCCTCGACCTAAAGAGATTTGTTTCTTATCTTTGAACATCTTACACCAACCTTCTGTTATAGAAACGACTTGCTGGACTTTGTATTCTTCCCCAGTTTTTGCTCCCCATAAAGTCAATGTTGTTGTTCCTGTTTCATCAGCAACTAATAAATCCCAAACATGCAAAACACGATCTCTGGATTGAACTTGTCTGGGGCCATCTATTGAAAGAATTCGTACTTTCAACTCATCAAAATTTGCGTCTGGTTTTAATTCTTCTATTTTCATTTTAACCACTCAAGAACTTTTATCTATTATAGTTGAATTTGGTCAATTTTAAGTTTAACCCTTGTTAGCTAATAGCTTATGAAGAAATTCGTTTAAAAAGGTAAAGAAAGGATGAAAAAGTTAGATAAAATTAATAAAATCAGGCTCAATCTGCAATGAATTTTTCCATTTCCTTAATTCTTGCTTTAATTTCAGGGCTCATTTCAGCTTCTTTTAGAACTTCTAAAGCTTCCATATAATATCTTTGAGCAGTGTTTTTGTCTCCTTTATCTTTGAGCAATTCAGCTAGTCTAGAAATATTTTGAAAGTGTATTCCACGATGTTGTTTAGTGAAGTTTTTTCTATCAATTTTTTTGGATTGAATTGTTTCCAAATATTGTAGATTTTTTTGAATAAGAGATTCATCAAACATAACTTCATCATGACCAGAGATGATAACTTTGGCATTTCGTGTAAGATATTCTCTCAGAGAATCGCAGTAATTTTCCAAGTTGAGGAAATTAATGTAGGGGAAGGGGAATTCAATGTTGTCACCCACAAATAATATCTTCTCCTTATGATCAAAACAAGAGGATGATTCAAGGGTATGCCCAGGAGAGTGATAGAATTCAACTCCTTCAACTTCAAAAACAATCTTCTCTTTGAACAATCTGTTTGGGGGAGTAAGTACCACTTCACCTCTTTTATGTTCCTCATATTTTTCTAGTATTTCTTCTCCTTCCTTTTGAAAAATCTCAGGAGACAATTCATGGGCAATAATTTCTGATTCCTTGAAAACATGATTACCCCAGACATGATCATAATCTGCATGAGAATTAAACACAATAAAAGGTTTGGAGTGAATATCTAGGGTTCTCAAGTAATCCAATATCGCATTTACAGAGTCTGAACCAAATCCCGTATCACAAATGAAGATATGTTCTTCACCATTGATAACATATATATTAAGTTTGTAAGGATCCTCGAAAGTAAAAACATAACCTCTTGAACCAACTTTTTGAACCTTCATCTTTCTCAAAGAAGAACAAAATTAGACATTAATAAAAGTTAGCAGACCAACTAGTATTGAGGGATAAAATCATCCTTAATAAATTCCCAGATTTCATCTTCATCTAGTGTTTCTTTTTCAATTATCACGTTGTAAATCTTCTTTAGAAGTGCATGATGCCTTAGCTCATCATGATAAATTGCTTGAATTACCATTTTCACTTGTTCATTTTCAACTTGTTCTAGAAGCTCTTTATACGTCTGAATTGCTTCTTGTTCAAGTTCAATATGAATTTTAATGTTCTCATGAAGTTCTTTAGAAACTGTCTCAGAGATGAAAGGTTGAGTAGATTTCTGCATTGCTAACAGAGCTGTTAACATACTTTCGTGCTTTTTTGAATCTAGTGAAATTGAATATATCATTTCCTTAACTAGAATGTTCTTCATATCTTTAACAGAATTATCAGCTGTAGCTACAATTCTTCTTTCTAACTCAATTTGTTTCTTTAAAAATTCAGATATATCCTTAACCATTAATTTCACCTTAGTGAGATAAGTAAAAACATGATTGGTAATATTTAATTTTTTGGAAGGGTAAGTAAAGTAAAAAAAGAGGTGTAGCTAAGAAGCTACTATCTTATCACTCAAATCTTTTTCAAAACCAAACCAATCGACTAACCAACGCTTGAGTTTTGGCCATTTGTGAACGATTAGACTATCAATGCTAAGATGTTTGGACCCTACACTTAATAGAAAAATGAATCCGATAGCTATCATAATCCAATTAACTGAAAATGTAGATGCACTACTATGTCCTGCTGCAAAGAAGAAGATAAAATTCATAAAAATGCTTCCAATTGCAGAAAAATTAACAAAAATACCTAATATTAGAAAAGCTCCAAGAACTATTTCTCCTATCATTACAAAATATCCTAACAGTTCAGCATTAGGAATAAATGCATTGTTAATTAAGTTTACAAACCAAGTATGTGGATTATCTACAGTAAATCCAGGAAGAATAAATTGCATAGCTTGGGGGAAACCAGGTACTTTGTGAATTCCGGCAAAGAGCCATTCAAAACCGATTATTAATCTCAAAGCTACTAGCCAAATGGCGAGGTCTTTCCTATTCCATAATTTCTTAAAAATTTCCGTATCCATAATTACACCTAATTGCTCCCCAGAACATTGCTTATTTAAGTTTCAGCGTGTTACAAAACAACACACCCTCAAAGAAATTTTTGTTATTAAAGCGAATTTAAGCATTGCAAAACCAATTTGTAGATGCGAATATTCCTCTCATTGTAAAAGCAATAGTAATAGTAGGAGCGGTTTTGACTATCATTGGAATGATTGGGGAGCTTGTTAAGATAGCAAAATTAGAAGTTAAAGGGTTTGAATATACAGTAGCAAAATATGAAGAGCTAATCAATGGACATTAGTTCTTACTTTCTTTTTCTTTTACCACTTCGAACAAACATAAATAGCAGAAACTCAGTATCCCTATTGGAAACTATGTTAATCTCTCTAACTTTTGGTACTTTTCTAGCAGGCGTTCTAATTGAAATCGCTAAGCGTTTAGGAGGTCAATCAGCTGCAGATTTTCTTTACAGAAGAATAAGAAAGAAATTCAAGAAGAAGCATAACAAGGATATTGAAGAAGAATTAGTTACAGCAGAAAGTTTAGAAGAATTTAGAGACATTCTTAAGGAAGAACTTGGACCATTTGGGGTTCAAGATAAGGAAATCGACATATTGATTCTTAAAGGAGTTCAAAAACTATCTAAAGATCATAATATTATTATTGACAAAATTGACAGAATTGAAGGTCTAATTATTAAACTAACAACCAGCATCTTATATGAAGCACAAATAGCTGGTTCTGAAGTACCAATTGAAATGAGTGAGAAGCTTTTCGAAAATTATCTAAGTGGTGATGAAAAGTCAGAGAAGCAGATTGATGAATACATCAAGGATGGTCATTATTCTCCAGAGTTTACTAAAATATTGAATAAATATGAACCCTTTAGACAAACTTATTCACATGAAATTTTACTTGTAGAAAGATTTCTAAGACATTTCGAAGAAGATGAAAACCAGATGAACAAATTAGCTATGTTATCTGATTTGTGGTCAATTCTTGGTTCAGAAAATCTCTCAAGCAATATGATGGTTAGTGAGATTATTCTTGAAATTCTAACAAAAAAGAAAGTTTCAGAGGAACTAAGTCTAAATCACTTACTTCGATTCTTACATCTACTTGATACATCAAATGCACTTGATCAAATTGATGAAGAAATAAAGAAGGAAATTGAAGCATTTCTCAAAAGGGAAATAGAGACAGTTCCGTATTATTCTCAGTTAGAATTAGCCTATTTTCTTATGAAATTAAATAATTCAGATGTTAAGATTCTAGGTTATGTAGAGAAAGCTCTTGACGAACTTACAAGTCAAAAATATTCTGATAAATTTGTAAAAGAGAGTATATCAATAAACAAGAAAATACTTGCTTATTTCCAAAACGAAACAGAAATTGATGTAAAAAGCTCAACCAGAGCACTCAGTAGTCTTGTTAAGAGATTCGAAGTCAGAAAGTTTGCAAAAAGCACAGCTCTATTAGAAGGACAACTAACTCGAACTCTTTCTGAAACTAATCTGATTGCTTCCAATATTCCAGAAACTCTTGATGAAAAAAGCCTAAGATCATTAAAACAAACACTGTCAGATTTAACAGATACTCTAATTCAAAATGTAGATAAAGATACACTAGGAGAAAAAATTCGAATACAAATATGGAAGATCATTGATAATTGTGTATATATAGTTAATAAGATGTCAATTATGAATACAAAACAGATCCTAGAAAATTTCGAAGTTGATATTGCAAAGAAACAAGGAATCTATTCAGAAGATTGGGGAGAATATAAGAGAAAATCAACAGAGGAAATTAAAAAAACATTAAGAAAAATAAGACTCTCCAAATCATTTTACAAAAAAGTTGAAACAGAGAAAAAACTAACAGACATTAAAGGCTTACCAGAACCGCCAAAAATTGAGAAGAAAAAAGAAATTAAAAGAAAAGAAGAATCCTAAATCTAGTCTTCAAGAACAGGAGCTATAGTTGCTGTTACAGCCCATTTTCCTGCAGTCAAAGCCATGGTTGGAGGCATATTCCAATAGAATACTTCCTTTATTTTTCTAACTTTTTTGATTTCCTCAGCATAAACTTCCGCGAATTCCCTGTTCAGTGCATCAGCCATGAAAAGATTGTATTCTTTATCGGGATCAGTTCTACTTTCTATCTCTGCAATCATCGTCTTAAGAGCACCCTTATAACTTATTCCTGCACCATATCCGATAAAACCATCTTCAACTGTACAATGTGCAATTGGTTTCATTTTTAATAGTGAAACCATAATTCCTTTAATTGAACCACGTCGAACCTTTCCTGTTTTAAAAAGAGTCTTTATATCTACAGTTGTTCCTATAGTGTAAATTTTATGTTTGATAGAGTCTAAATATTCCATGATTTCTTCAGCAGATTTTCCTTTCTTTAAGAGCTTCAAAGCATTATAAACCATAGCGCCCTGGGAACCTACAGTCAGTTCAGTTGGATAGATGTGGACTTTAAGTTGCTTTTTAACAGTTTTAGAAGCTAATCTAACTACATTCAACTGGCTAGAAATCTTTGGTGTTATTCCTAGATAAAGTGCTTCTTCGTATCCTTCATCTATAGTTTTTTTGAGTATGTTCAAAGCATCTTCTGGTGTTGCTTGACTACTGGTAGGATAGGGATCCAGATCGTGAAGACTGTTGACAAAATCTTCGAAGTTCAATTCTGTTAACTCGCGATGATCCTTTTCATCAATAATTAAAATAGATTCAAAAAAACCGATATTCTCCTTTTCCATCATTTCTTTTGGTAATAAACAAGAAGCATCAGTAAGTAATTTGATTTTCATTAGCTTCAATTTTTATAACTTCTTTATAAAGAATTTGCGGAACTGTATAATCAGTTTCAAAAAAATCTTGTTTAGATTAGAAATTTAGTTCTCTTTCCAGCTCTAAACGCATACAACTCATTTATGGGCAGTTCTCTCCATTCTACATCAGGTATTAGTGGTTCTGAGGCTATAATACTTATTTGAATATCTAGATCCTTAGCAAAAAGAGTGAACCAGAGCTGATTATCCTCACCTACTATATTCTTATCAAAGGGTGGTCGAAGTTCAGTAAAATAAAGAGATTTGTAACCAGAATAAAATGCAAATAACAAGTCGCCATCAGAGAGTAAGAAATTTAATCCTCCCTCTTTTGCAAGTTCTTTAGATGTTTTTTCAATATTCAAAGCAATTTCCTTAGCCTTTGGTAAATACCCTAGATTTTTTGTTTCAGTCAAGATAGTACAAAACACTTCTTCAGAATCTGTTTCACCTTTTGGTGAAATTCCTTCTGAATATCTTAACACATGCTTGTATATTCGCAAATGACCTGAATGAACAAAAGCCCAGTTTTTTTCATGTAATTCTAGCCCAAATGGATGGGTGTTTTCAATAGTTTTTATTCCTTTGGAAGCAAAACGGATATGAGATATAAGATTATTACTAAAAAAATTTGTTGGAAAATTCAACTGGAAATCCTTCAGCTCAAATATGTCTTCCTCAAAAGGTTCCTTAAAAATCATCCATTTTTCATTCTTAATATATGCATAACCCCAACCGTCTGGATTTATGCCTGAAACTGCAGCAGAACCTTTAAACGCGAAGTCTATTTCGATTTCTTTTTCACAGTTAATCCCCAGAAGTTGAACCAACAAATCACCTTAATATACCATAGTATTCATATCTTAAATGAGTTGTGTAAAAAACGTTTTTTCCAATAAATTACTCTGTTTTCTCTTTCTTTGGAAAGAGCAAATCTTTTTTTGGCCAAACCTTAGTTATTTGACAAACCCCAAAGATATGGGAGCATATACCCCTATGTTTGAAAAAAGGACAAGAACATTCGTAAAGACCTTCATTATATCGAACCCAATATTTGCCATACTTGGTTGAAATAATCATATATTTGAAAGAGGTAATATTTCCTTGTTCATCTCTTTTCTCATCCATCTTCTGAATTCTCTTAGGGTGACTTACATATTTGTGACTAATCTTGTATTTGTTTCTCACAAGTCTGTCTTTTTGTATCCATTCAATAATCCAGTCAGGGAGTTTGCTAGCCATTAATATCCAAAAACATAGTTACTGATTAAGTAGTTTTCTAAGTATTATATTTGCATTAAATAAAGCTTTAAAAATAAGCTATCTACCATAACGAATAACCGCTAAAGACGTTTAATGAACGGTGTTAAGTATGGCATTTAAATTCCCCAGTAAAGAATGGATAAATGAGTATATGGAAGTTGTAAACAATTC
>JAUWEG010000155.1 GCA_030608385.1 Candidatus Heimdallarchaeota archaeon | reverse complement strand
TTCTGTTTTTAGAGCAAAAGCTTCTCTAGCAAAAACAGATGCACTTCTAGATGATATCTCAGTTCTGATGAAAAAAGATATTGAATTTACTTATGAGTTAAGACCAGTTAATATTCTCAACAATATCCACAAATGTCAAACAAGTCTAGAAGATATGTATCCACTAAAGAATATTCAACTCAATACAGATAAGGTTGATCCTAAGCAAAATGTTCTAGCTGATATGTTGTTTGAACAGCTCATTTTCAATATTCTTTCAAATTCTGTAAAAAATACTCCAAGTAAAGCTGTTAGAATCGATGTTGGAACAGAAGAAAAACAAGATGGAAATATCATCATTTCCATTGCTGATTTTGGAAAAGGCATTACTCAAGATAAAAGAAGAAAAATCTTTGAAAGATATGGAGAATTCCGTAAAAAGGGCTCAGGTTCAGGTCTAGGTCTGTTTATTATCCAAACTTTAATTGAAAGATACAAAGGACAAGTATGGATTGAAAATACAATAAAGGGAGATTACACTAAGGGAACAACTTTCAAGCTTGAACTAAGAAAAACTGAAACTGAAATGTTTGAATTTGCCTGATTTCAGTTTCAATAATTTTTATTTCGTAGACTTAGATTCATCTTTGTAGAGTTTTTGATAAGTAGCAGAGATTTTTCCTTCTTTTTGTAATTCTGCAATATATTCTCGTTCTTTCTGCAAGTGAATTGCATTCAGCTTCTTCTTCTTCTCGAACCATTCAGGACCATCTAATTTATACCACTTTAGAGCCAAAGCACTCAGAGCTAGGCAAATAGCTGGAACCAAAGTAAATCCTAGAATTATACCAAATTGAGCCTGAGGTGTTTGATTTGCTGCTAAATTATCAAATCCAAAAGCGTTAATGGTCGCAAGAAAGATTGCATTAGCGATCGAAATTGAGGGTTTAGTTACCAAAGCATTCATTCCAGCATAAGTAGTTTCTCTTCTCTTTCCTGTTAGAAGCTCATCATTATCAATGACGTCACTCATCAAGGGTCCATTAATAAGGACAACAGGTGCAAGCCCTATTCCTAGAACAGCTAGTACAATTAAAGAAGGAATAGTAAATTTTCCAACAGCTAACATCAAAAAAAAGATAATACTAGAGGAAATTAATCCAACAATATACACTTTTTTTAATCCATATTTCTTCACATAGTGATTTGCTACAACGGCAAAACCAAATATCATTAAAAATACTAACACAAGCGGGAGAGATGCCATTATACCAGAAAATCCTAGAACATAAGGAACGAAATAATAAATTGCCCCCGTTAAAGTTGTATATGCTAATATATAGAAAAAGTTACTAGCTTCTAAAACAAGAAACTCTCTATTTTTGAAAGTTTCAACAATTGACTTGATGAAACCAAGAGGTTTTTCAGTTCTTGTGTATTCATTCTCTACTAAAAAGAAACTAGCAGCGAACATTATTGTTCCAGCTACTACTCCTACTATAATCATTGCAGGTCTGAAGAAAGGATGAATTACTCCTGGTTCATTATCCAATAAAATAAGTGGTATAACCATCGCTACAATCATACCTATAGCTCCAAGATATATTGAATAAACAGACAAATTTGATCTGCCTTGTTGAGTTAAAGTCATTTCTGCAGGAAGTGTGTATGTGATTAGACCAATCATAGTGAAGAGAGAATCTACTAAGAACAAAACAAAGAGCATGTTCAAAAATAAAGCCATTTGAGGGGAATTAGGAATAGGAGACCAGTTAGGAATATTCCAGAATAAAGCATTTTGCGATGTACCTGTAAAAGGGTACCAACAAATAATGAACGTTAAAACGTATATTGGTGCTCCATATCGTAAATAGGGGATTCTTCTTCCAATCTTAGTATTTGTGCGTTCCTGAAGTATTCCAAATAAAGGATCATTTATCGCATTCCAAAAAGCAAATACTAACCAGACTATCGCAACAAGTTCTTCACTAAGACCTAACTTCACATTATAGAAGAGAGTTATAGCTCCACCTATAGCTAATCCACTCAACATTCCATTTGCAGAATTTGTAAAACCAAATGCTAATTTTGATTTAAGCGGCAACCTCTCATCAATAAATTTTGTTTCAGATTTATCATTCGGGTCCATAAGAGAAATAACTCCTTATTCTAAGTAATTTGTTGAATAACTCTAAAAGAAATAAGTTAATTTTAAGTCTTTTTCCACTTTTGAAGAATCTAACTGGTTTTTAGAGTAAGTTCCTTTGATTTCTTTTTCATAAAATATCTCTTAACAAACAGAACAACTGCAACAGCAAGTAAGTAACTAACAACCCAAACTGAAACATACGTTTTCTCTGTAATTAAAAGTACTGGATTATCAATTTCTTGATAAATTATAGGTTCGTCGGTTGTAACCGAAGTTACACCTAATGCCCAGAGTTGCTGAAATCTCGAAGCCATATTAACTGTCCAGACATTTATGGACACATTATTGTTATAATAATCTCTGAAGACACTATTAGGTTTTTCATGAGCAGAATTGATCATATCGTATCCTGTAGCTTGAAACTCTTCAGCATCGATATTGTCTGAAAAATCTATAGAAAGTGCAGTAGTCATATCTGGTGCTTGAGCTAATACTAAATCCAACCATTCTCTCTCATATGATGTGACCCAAATATTGGAATCATAATTAGCTGCAATTAAGACAGCCAGAGAAATATTGAAGAATTGTTCGTAAAAGGGGTGTGTGTTTGGAGGAGCTTTAAAATCTACATTTACCAGAAGACTTGCAGACTTGGAATAAATCAGAGCTTCTTCTAAAGTGGGTATGGATGCATTCTGATATATGGAAAATAGATTTGTTGGAACCTTATCTTTTGAAATCAATCCATATGGATCTTCTTCCAAAAACCATTCACCCGCATTGAGCGTTTTCAAATCAGATATATTGAATGAACTAGAAGAATCCTCTGCTCTTGAAGGAAAAGCTTCTGAAACATTAGTAGTTCTTTGTAGTGTCCCATCATGCATAAGGAAGGGTATACCATCATTACTGATCTGAACATCGATCTCCCAGCCATCAACGCCAATCTGGTTGACATACATAGCTGCAGCAATTGTGTTTTCAGGAGCATATCTTGCACCACCTCGGTGTGCAATTAAAAGAGGTTTAGGAGGCAGTTCCGACCTTATTACATATACTGGTTGAAATACCAAAGGCATTATCAATAACCATGAAAAAAATAGAAAAGTTCCCACAAGTGGAAGGATTCTTTTTGCTTGTGAAATAAATGACTTCTTTGCAGGCTTCTTAAATAAAGCTAGAACTTCATCTGTGAAAGCATAAAGTAACAAAAGCGAAGCAATGATGAGAACAATTGAAATGAAGGGTAAATAGTATTCAAGTACATAGAAAATAATCACAGCATTTTCTCCAGCAACTACGATTAACGCCACTAATAATCCTACAATGAAAACAAGAAAGAAAATACTTAGTATTTTGTTAACAAGTAATGGTCTAATTTCATGTTCTCTTTTAATTTGAATTGCATATTTGATAATAAAAAATCCAGCATAGACCAAGGGGATTAGAAAGAGAAGCATCAGGAGAAGAATATAGTTTGTATATACTCCTAACATGTCACCAATCAAATCGTTGAATTCCACATGCATTGGTCTTATAAACATGAAGAGTGCTTCAAGAAAAAGATCACTTATGAAAAGTAAAGAGAAAAATAAAATCCATTTCTTACCGTGTAAATGATCTTCCATTGTTAACAAATAACCCTTTTCTCAAACATATATAAAAGTGACTAAATCCCCTATTTGCTCATCAAGGTAGCCAATTTTCAATAACTGCACAAAATCTATCAATCATGAGCTGTGTGAAATCTTCTTTTATCATTGCTCGTTCAAACTAAAACTTAAATGCAACTTTTGTTTCATAAGATTATAACTTATCAAGGGTTGTTTAAAGTGGAGAAAGTTTCCTTCAGAGAATCAATTAAGAACATGAATTATAATGTCAAATTGGTTTTTCTTTTCTCGTTTTTCACATCCTTCGGTAGAGGAATTTGGATGGGGAACGTGCTAACGGCCTACATCTATTTCTTCACAAATAAATCCAATATTGTTGTAGGTCAGACCTCTTTAGCTATGGGTTTGACCATGACTGTTTTTGTTTTTCCTTCTGGCTATTTTGCAGATAAGATTCGTCGAGACATTCTATTAAAAATCGCTTCAATTGTTGGAGTGGTTGGTCTTGTGGTTATTCAATTTGGCAATACCATTACAACAATCTTTGTAGCTCTAGCGCTATGGGGGTTGTTTCAAGCTCTAACTAGACCGTCTTTAGAATCTATTTTTGCAGATTCTGTTGAATCAGGAAAGAGAACGAAAATCTATTCATTGGTACACTTGGTCAGGCAATTAGCTATGGCGATTGGACCTTTTGCTAATGTATTTTTCTTCCTCTGGCTTGGAAATGAATGGACACTCAAGAGTATGAAAAATGTTATGCTTATTGGAATTTTAATCACTTTTGTATCTGTTATTATTATGCTGTTTTTCAAAGACAGTAAAAGTCTAGGGAGTTCAAGTGAATCCATTGAAGAAGATATTGTAGTTGTAGATGAATTAAAACAGAATGAACTTTCATCAAGGTTAACTGTTAGTAAAGCAACTAAACTTATTCCATATCTATTGGTTGGTTCAAATATTATAATAGGTGTGGGGGCGGGTATGACGATCAAATATTTCCCCCAGTTCTTTATAGAACAATATCATCTAGAACCTATTTGGGTTCAGATAATTATGGGTCTGACAGCTATTTTCACTGGAATAATAGCACTTCTTGCGCAGAAGTTTTCTGTAAAACGAGGACGACCACTAATAATTTTCTCTGTTCAACTCATAGCTACTCTTTGTTTATTTGGAATTGCATTCTACCCAAATATCTGGTTATTAGTACCTCTGTTTATAACTAGGGGAGCATTGATGAATGCAGGCCAACCCTTGTCTAGATCGATTCTCATGGATGTAGTTCCGAAGAATAAAAGAGGAAAATGGAATTCTTTAGAAACTTTTGCATGGGGATTTTTCTGGAATTTCTCAGCTTTGATAGGTGGATATATAGTTGGAGATATTGATCCAAGATTTTGGTTAGTTTTCTTAGTAACAGCTTGTGTCTATCTTGTTGGAATCATTCCATTACTGTTTCTGATACCACTAGTAGGTAAGGAAAAGTATGATACAGAAGTGTAAGTTCTAAATCGAATATATCTAACTCTTAAAAATTTTTACTAAAAATCATCTAGTACTCATAATTTACCTCCTTTATAAACCAAAGTTTTCATAATAATGATACTGGATATTGAAAAGAAACTGGAGAATGATAGATTTGAGTTCGATGAATAATCTTGTCCTACCTGAATCAAGTGAAGATAGAAAAAGAGCTCATGAACGACTAATAGCTCAACTACTAACCAGAGCTTTATGTATTTTTCCAACAGAAGTAATAGATAAGGAAACATTTCTTTCGATGTTGAGAGAACAGTATAAGAAATATGAAAGGCTTTCACAAAATATAATCAGTAAATGGGGAAAAATAGACAAACCTACGAAGTTATTCAAGAGTTT
>JAUWEG010000118.1 GCA_030608385.1 Candidatus Heimdallarchaeota archaeon | reverse complement strand
AACTTCTTCAGCAACTTTTGGAGGGAGATAGACTGCTGGTTGTTGTACTTGAATCTTGCTCTTTTTTATCTTAACTGGAATCTTTCCATAATTAGGTACAACTATTAGAATCTCTCTCTCAATCTGAATAAAACCCTAGATTATTGCAGCTAAAACTATAGTAAATAATACTGTAAAAATATAGCCAGACCACATTGTTTCTGCAACAAATCTTCTAACCGTAGCATAATAATATTCGTCGTGTAAAGGATCAAAATTATTCCACATAGTTCTTCTAACTATTGTTTCAATTACTAGTATAATTGCTGATGAGAAACTCACCAATGGAAAAATGCTATTGGCCCAATTTTTTCTTAGTTTTTTATTTATAGATTTTAAGTTATTTATAACCATGTTAACAAATAACACTCCCAGACTAAAGATGCATAATCCTATAATTATTAGAATTCTGGAAATCAGTTGTCCATCTCCCATGAACGAATATCTATTAAAAACTGCTGAATTATAGAAAAAACCTGTAACAATAACTGCAAAACCAATGATCAAAGAAATAATAATGATAATGCCATAGTTGGAAGTGTTGTGACTTAGGTTAGCAAATTTCTGATACTTGATTGAAATAATTACCAAAGATATAAAGAATATTATAAGTAAGACACCAATTATAGGTGTAACTGAACTAACAATTCTTCTAACATAAAATCTATTATTTTCATATATCATTAGATAACTTAATACTAATATTATAGAAAGAAGAGCTGATAAGGATAATGAAAGAATAAGTAGCAAAGTATCTGATTTTAATTTCTCTTCATAATCAGCTGGTGGTAGTTGAGTATATTTTACGTTAAATTTATAATCTATTTGTTCCCAATTATTTGCTATGTTATACATTTCAAAACATGCATAGGAGACAAGGACAAAAGTACATCCCAGTAAGATGTAAGTTAGAGTCTCTGTTTGATTAGGAAGAGCATAATATCGAATGAATGTATCAAGAACAAAAAGTATCAGTAATATTGCCATAGTAATAGTGGGATAATATTTCCTTTTTCTCTCACCTGTGATCTTTTTTAGTTCTGTTAATTTTTTAAATAGTTTTTCAGTATAAAGGAAGAAAAGCAGAAAAGCTGCAATTGCGAACATCCCTGTAATTCTTGAGACAAAATATCCTACTGGAAAATAATGTAAACTACCGTATGAATTTGCTGCTCCAGTTAAAGACAGAAAGAATGCTGAAAATAAGCTTATGTAGATTTTGTTTACTAAAGGAACTAATTGCTCCTCTGTTCTACCCAGTTTTTTAATACTTAATAGGTTAAGGAGGAAGAAAATGAAGAACGCAACTGCAAAAATACTTGCAATAACTACTCCAATAATCATCACAATAGATTCATCCTGCAACGTTCCAATAACGGATACTGTTGCTGAAACTAGAATCAGTGCAACGCTGATCATTAATCCCTTTGTATTTCTACTTAGCCTATCTGAAAGCAAGGCCGGCTCGATAAAAGCTGCTTCATCACTACTCATAAATTTCACATCATTTTATTGAAACACGGTACGAACTCAAAAGGATTAATAAATCTTTAGCCGAAAAGAATGTAATTCAAAAAGCTACAATGTGATGATTATTTACTACTACAAAGGAAATCCAAATACTTAAATCATTGATTTGCTTGCTTTTTTTAGGATTGAGATATTTGAGTGTAATTGAGAGAATTAAAAAATACATCTTTAATAAAACAGGTAAACCTCGTTTTGAGAAAATAATTGAATTGGAAAATTCATTAGTTGAGAAGGAAGGATCAATTAGTTTTTCAGAAAAATCTCCAGTACGTTTTGATATACCAATTGAATTTGCTAGAAGAGAAGGGATTGATGTTCCTTTGACGCCAAAGACAATGCCTCATATCTTATCTAGTATGAAAAATATGAAACAAGCAATAAATGATCTTAAAAGTAATAAAAAAGATCCAAGAAATACTATTGAAAAAAGTGAGTTCATAGAGCTGGAAAGTTTCATTAAATCTCTAAAAATCTCAGGAATAGGTTATACTAAAGTCCCTAGGGAGTATATATTTTCCAAGAAAGCTGTTGCTTATGAAAATGCTATTGTCTTAGCAATGAATATGGATAAAGAGAAAATTAGTACAGCACCTAGTAAAAAAGCACTGAAAAATATCTGGCAAACTTACGATGATCTGGGTGTAGCCGCGAATAAAATTGCTCGATATCTAAGAAAAAAAGGATTTGCTTCGCATGCTTCTCACCCTCTTGGAGGAATAGTTCTCTATCCTCGTTTAGCAGAAAAAGCAGGTATGGGGGCTTTTGGTAAAGCAGGGATTCTAATAACTCCTATCAATGGTCCTACTTTGCGCTTATCTGCTGTATATACTAATATTGAAAATTTACCTTTGAATGAAGGTAATGAACATCACTGGGTGAGAGATTTCTGTGAACAGTGCAATAAATGTATCAAAGCATGTCCTCCTGGTGCAATATATGAAGAGGCAATAGAACATGATTCTGGTAGAGTTACCCACATAAATAATGAGAAATGTTTCCCTTATTTTGGGAACAACTTTGCATGCACAATTTGTATTCGTGTTTGCCCATTTCAGATTACCAGTTATGACAAAGTAAAAGAGAGCTTTGAGAAGAAATAGAATCGATAAGGAGGAATGAAGTATTCATAGCAATATTATGATTGGTCCATCTATCCACAGTGTTAAAAACAAAATGAGTCAGCATGCAAAACGACTTGGATATATTCAGATCTTTCTCTTCGGTTCAATTATAACCATGATTGGAATATTTTATGTTTTACTCTATTCTATTCTAAGCATTTCTCCTGAACTATTGAACGATCCTGCTTACATTGAACAGCTAGCTATGGAATTAGTTGAGCAACATATGAACATCCTTTCTATAGCTTTCATTGCAATGTTTGTTGCATTAATTTCTGGAATAATGTATCTTGTTTCTTTCTTCAAATTAGCATCGAGTTTTACTCTTCTAGCAAAAGCTGAACATAGAGTTTCTAAGCCTGCAAATAATACTAGTAATTTGATCAGAATATCAATAGTGATTCAACTAGCGGGGATTTTCCTACCTTTAATTATTGGTGTAGGATTAATTTATCTCCCAGAAATTCTACTAATTTTCGCATTTGCTCTGATCACCATTGCATATTTTAACATTGCTAAAACATTTGACCAACTCAAGGAAATTGGCGTGTTCCCAAAGAAAGCAAGTAAGTTTTTATTCTACTCCCAATTAGTTCCACTTCTTTCAGTGATACCTCTTTCCTTTAGTGTCTCAGAACTAACTTCTGGGGTAGATGTTACATTAACACCCTTAATCATAGCAGCTATAATCATAATAGGTGGAACCATCGGAGTTGCATTTGGATTCTTCAGATTAAGCTCTGATGCACTACTAATAGCAGCTGATATCAGAACTGAATATGATTCAAACACTCAAACTATCTATATAGAACAAGAAGTCAAACCACAATTTCTTCCTGAACAAGAACCTGTATATAGAGCTGAAATTGAAGCTAATTTTTGCCCTCACTGTGGAGTGAAAATTAGAGAAAATAAGAAATTTTGCACTAAATGTGGTTCGAATGTAGAAGTGTAACTAATAGTCACTGCTTCTTGTGAAGAATACAATTATAGCAGGTATTATTAGAATTACTCCCCCAATCAAAAGCCAGAGTGTTACTTGATCTTGTCTTGAGGAATATATGAACACATTTATCACAAATAGCAAAATCCCAATTACGGCAATTGTCATTACAGTTTTATACAACCAGTTTGGATAGTCAAAATCTAAACCACAAACCATTCTTTTTCAACCTACTTTTTAAGTATGACTTCTATTAGTTGATTAGTTTATAACTTTTGTCAAACGATTTTGCCGAAGCTTTTCTTATTTCAAATAAACAGAAATTATGATTTCAAAGTTTGGTGGAAATTTGTTTTAAATTAAGAGTTGGTAAATCTAAACTAAGTATCTGAAAATTAAAAAAAGAAAGAAATAATGATTTCTTAAATTATTCCGCTTTTACTGGATACAGTATTGTATCGTCTTTATCAAATGTTGCAAAGTAAAAATTAGTTGTTAATTTAATTGATTCTTTTGGACAAGTATCCTCACATAGGGCACAAAAACAACATTTGCCTAAATCTACTTGTGGATAGGTTTTAGGATATTTTTCTCTTAGCTCTGATGGAACTTCTACCATTTCTATAGCTAGATTCGGACATATTCTAGCACATGCACCACATGAAATGCAAGTATCAATGTTAAACTCATGTTCTCCTCTATTCCTCTCTGGAATCTCTATTTTTTCAAAAGGAAAGAGTACTGTCATTGGTTTTGTAAAAACATTTTTTACTACTTCTATAACTATACCTAACTTCATTTTTATCATCTCACCTGTCTACATCTGCAGGACACTGATACATGCTCCAATAGATAGCTGGGACATCAGCATATGCAACATCTGTTAGTAAGTGTTCTATAATAGGAATCATATGGGTAAAAGATGGACCGCGTATTTTCACTCTATAGGGCGTTTTCTGACCAGTAGCAACCATATAGAAAGCTCCTTCTCCTCGAGAGAGTTCATTGCGTATATATATTTCGCCTTCTGCTTTTTGAAATTGTACTCTCGGCTTGAGGTTGGGTGTTTTAACTTCCCCCTTTGGTAATCGATCAATAGATTGAGTAATTATTTTCATGCTCTCTTCTATTTCTTGCATACCCACAGTGAAACGGGCATAAGCATCTCCATCATCCATTACTGGAACGTCAAATTCTAATTCATCATAAATCTCATATGGGTCGTCTCGCCTAACATCTGATTCAACTCCACATCCGCGCAAAATTGGACCTACAGCTCCAAATTTAATAGCCTCTTCTTTTGTTAATGTTCCAATTTCTTTAAAACGTGCTAGCCAAGCGGGATTCTGTTTCAATGCAAATTTACGCATATAGTCGATTTTTGGAAGTAGTTCTAGAATTTTGTTTTCAGCTTTCTCAGGTAAATCTTTTCTAACCCCTCCAGGACAAATGTAACCTGCAGGATAAACTCTTCCCCCAGTGATAAGGTTTAGAACATCTAATATGTAATCCCGATATCCAATAGCTATGTTAAAACCGGTCATAAAACCTGTTCCTAATGACATAGCAGCATACCAGATAAAATGGGATTGAATTCTAGAAAGCTCAGCAAGTATCACTCGGATATACTTGGCTCTCTCTGGTACTTCATATTCCATAAGATAGTCTACTGCTTCAGCATGGACCAAGTTCCACTGCAAAGGCTCCAACACACATACTCTGTCAGACAAAACAGCATTTTGCATTGGTTCTCTATATTCCATCAATTTTTCAAAACCGCGGTGTAGGTATCCTGGGTCTGCTGTTGCTTTAAGTACTCGTTCTCCACGCATTTCACACTTTATTGAAAAATTACCTGATCCTGGGTGCGCAGGACCAAAATACATTGAAAAATCACCAGTTACTTTTTGTTCGTTTATTTCTGTCATTTTTTCACCTCAAAGTAAACTTTTTCTCTTGGATTATTTTGGTCGTATGTTTCCTCCTTAACATATTCTCGCCAATTGAAGTCCTTCAAAAATGGTGGTGGGCCTTCCCAGTCTTCAAGAAACAATGGTGTTAAATTAGGATTACCTTCAAATTTCACTCCAAATAACTCGTGACACTCTCGTTCACATGTTTCAGCATTAGCTCCCCAAATAGAGTTAATTGAAGAAATATTAGGGTTTTTTCGATCTATTTTTGTCTTTATTGTAAGTAGAACTTTGTGGGAATAAGACCACAGATGATACACTAATTCATGCTTTCCTTCTTCTAACCAATCTGTAACAGAGATAGTTGAAAGATGTTCAAAACCCATTTCATATGCTTTTGTACAAATATCAACTATTTTATCTGAATCAATAGATGTCCATAGTCTTCTTTCCTTCTGAAAATTAATTGAAACACCTAGTTTCGTGTTTAGATTTTTTATTAATTTTTCTTCTAGTAAACTATTCTTGCTGTCATCGCTCATTGTACTCATCTCTATCACTCATCTGGTAACTCATCCACATGCACAATGACTTTGTGTACTGCATCGAATATTGCTTCAGGTCGTGGGGGACAACCAGGAATATACATAAAAACAGGAACGTAATCCTCTATTCGTTTTACGGTGTTATAAGAATCCCAATACATTCCTCCTGTCATGGTGCAAGAACCAAGTGCAAAAACAAACTTTGGATTAGGCATTTGTTCATATATTTGTTGTGCTCTTTTCATTGATTTATGTGTTTGATATCCTGCTATGAACAGAGCATCTGCTTTTCTAGGAGAATTCACGGCAACCAAGCCAAAACGTTCCATGTCCCATCTAGAACTTACAACAGGTAATATTTCTGTAAAACCACATGAGTTAAACCAATTGAAGACCCAAACAGATTTAACGAAAGTTTTCATCACTTTCTTCTTTGTAATCACTTTCTTCTTTATAATCATTTCAATCCCAAAAATTTTTTACCGATAACTATTATTGAGTAATAACGCCAATTAGTTGTAAAAATTGAATATCTAATATAAAATCTTTGGTGCAGATTAAAGCAATCATCTATACTATGAAGCATTAAGGGATAAGTATAATGAATAGATTATAACCATAGACGAGTAGTAATAACTATAAAGAGATACATAAATAAAAAGTAACACTATTCTGGTTAAAATATAAAATTTAGATGATAGTTAAAATCCCCAATACCGTCTAATTACGAATTAAATTTAGAACAATGAGGAACAGATTTATATTCATATTCTAAATAAGTTTCTTACTACGCGATGGTGTTTCTTATGTCAGTCTTATTTACTCCTTTCAACTTGGGAAAGTTAGAAATTAAAAATAGGTTTGTTCGATCTGCTACAACTTCTTATTGGTCGGATGATGAAGGAATTTTAACAGATTCAATTTTAGATCATTATGATAAATTATCCAAAGGAAATATTGGATTAATAATCAAAGGTCACTCATATGTTACTGAAAAAGGTAAAGCTCATGAGAAACAATCAGGACTTAGTTCAGAGATTCATTTACCCAGAATGAGGGAGTTAACCAAACTTGTTCACGCTAACGGTTCAAAAATGATTGCTCAAATTAACCATGCAGGGTATACCTCCATTAACGATAGAGCTACTGCTTCGTTTTATGAACGAGATGAGCTGCAAGCTAGGGAATTATCTCTAGAAGAAATTAAACAGATCATTTTAGATTTTGGAAATGCAGCTAAACTAGCTATCGATGCAGGGTTTGATGGAGTACAGATTCATGCTGCTCATGGATATCTCATTTCACAATTTCTATCTGATAGAATAAACAAAAGAGAAGACAAATATGGAGGTAATTCAGAAAAAAGAATGAAACTTCTCTTAGATGTTTACACAGAAGTAAGAAAACAATTAGGAGAAAAAGCAGTAATTGGAGTCAAGATAAACACTGATGATTTTGCACCCGAAGGAGGAGTAAGAGTTGAAGATATACTAATTGTTCTCAAGAAACTTCATGAACTAGGGTTAACTTTTGCTGAGTTAAGTGGAGGTGGACAAGAACAAGAA
>JAUWEG010000097.1 GCA_030608385.1 Candidatus Heimdallarchaeota archaeon | reverse complement strand
GTTCAAAAAATGAACACAACCCGTCATGAAATATTATTAGATTAGATTAATTTAGGAAGAAAGAAGATTTAAATTAAAAAGCTATTTAAAATGTTATTCAATTAGCTTTGGTGTTATTTTTGAGTAATGTTTTAATAGTGTTTCTTCTTAATATACCCACTTTAAATATGAATTTAATTATATCTAGAAAACTATAAGGGGTTATTGAATGAAAGCAAAAACATTAGTCATTGTGTTGTTGATATGTTTCTCATATTCAATTCTCGTAAATGGTGATACTACAACTACTGGGTTAATATCTGATTCTGATAGCTTACCTTCTGGATATTTTGTTTCATACACTAGATCAATCTCTCATTCCTCGACAACTGTTCAAGTTTCAGTAACATCTTCTGGGTATGTTGATGTTGCAGTTTGTGGAGGGGGTGAGTTTGATGATTGGAATAATGGCGGTCCTGAACCATATTTCCATAGCTATCGATCAGATATTACTTCTACAACAATTAGTCTAACTCTTGGTGTAGGCAGTTATGATTTTGTGATTATTAATTTTGGGTACTCTTCTGTGTCTTATACAATTACAGCGACTCAATCATATTATGTACCTGGAGGAACTACTACAGATCCCAGTACAGATCCCAGTACAGATTCTGGTGACTGGGTTTATGGTTTAATTGCTTTAGGAATTATACCAGTAATCATAATAGGTTTAACTTTTAGAGCTAGAAGAAGAAGAAGAAGAAGACCTCAAGTACCAACTCAACCTGGTTATTATCAACAGCAACAAACGTATCAAACGTATCAACCGCAAAGAACTTACGAACCACAACAAACATATCAATCATATCAACCAACAGAACAACCTCCTCCTGCTTATGATCAAACACCACTAGGACTAAAAGTATGCCAAAATTGTGGGTTTAATGAACAGGTAGATTCTAAGTTTTGTACATCTTGTGGAAGTAAGTTATAAAATTCCCAAAACTTACATTTTTTTTTCTTTTCAAAAGTGTCTTTAGAGATTGCGAACTAATTTATTAAAAAGATGAAGGAATGTTGTTGTTTGATTTTAATCCTTGTTAATTAATTAAGTGGTTTTTCGATACCACCAACACATAGTAAAAGAAAAGAATAAAAATATTATGTTCTTTCTAAACAAGTTTAGCTGGTGTTGTATTTGAGTATCCAAAATAATTTACAAAAAGAAACAATTACTTATCAATGCAATAGATGTGGTAAAAAAAGGATTGCTCTAATTCCACCTTCAATGACAGTTAAATGTGATTCAAGAGGTTTATGTGAATTTGTAGATGTTCATGAGTGCAAAGATTCTGAACTTACAGCTATTCTTTTATTTATTGACAAAAATAGAGCAGTTCGTTCTCAGGTTCCTATTAGTTCTGATACAGAATTACCAAGCACAGATGAATTTGCAATTCCTATGCCCAGCAAAGTAAAGCATACAACATATACTATTAAACCTAATGAAAATTATAGAGGAAAAATTATCAGAGAGTTAGAAATCAAAGACAATTATCGTAATTTAAATTATACACTCAAATCAGAGAAACCTTTAGACAAGTTAAATGTAGATGCCTGTTCTGAATTAGGATTTATGTCCATTCAAGCAAATCTTTCGCGAAATACTACAGAAGACAAAGCAAGAGCATGGTTACAAAAATTAGCAGATTTATTAGAAAAAACTGCAAATTTAGATGAGGATATTTTCTCCTATCTAATATATTTCCTTGATCAGAAAATGATTGAGGAGCTGAATAATCAGAATTCAAAGGAACTTGAAATCATTCTGCAATCTACAGTATCATTTCCCTCGGCAGAAGAAAATGTTCTAGACGAATATAACAATCTAAGAAAAACAGTTTTCAAGAAACTAACAATTGTTGATAATATATATTATACAAATATACTAAAATCATGCATCAATAACGAAAGTCAAACTATTCTGGATATCTTCAACAATTTAGAGCAGAAGCTTCCACTCTTTCTATATCTAGCAGCTATATATAATTTAGCAGAAAACAACTTAATAGAGATAGAAAAAGTAGAATTCTTGACTATAGATTAGTGCTAGACTAGCACTTCTTCTCATTCAAGTTCACTTAATGGTTTGTTTAAGCTTTCTTAACCACAGAAACATGTCCTTCTTACAATTGGGACATGTTGAATCAGTTTCTAACCAAGAAATAATATGATCTCTATGAGCATAAACTCCACAACAGGGAGTTTGTACAACTTTCTTTTTCTCTGAGGGCTTCATATCCAAGAGACACACTATGCAAGACGGTCTAGGTGCCTTACAACTTGTACACACACCTTCTGTTATTTCGAAAGGATCCCCACACTGGTAACAAACAAGTTGTTCGATTTCCATATCTCCGAAGTCTTTTAACATCACAATATCATGAATCAAACTAACTAATTGAAGTAAAAGATCAACATTCTCGAAGAGAGTAATCTTACCAGAGATAAATCGACCATTAAATGATAACTGCTCAAGACTATCCTTTAACTCTTCTAAAATTGAATTGATTTCCTTTTTCTTGAGTATTTCTTCATAAAAGATTGAATGAGTTGAGTTAAATGTGAAAAATTCTGAAGAGGAAATCTGCAGCGTTTCATTTTTAATACCACTTTTAACAGATCTTCTTCTTATGCTTAAAGCAATAGGATATTCATCTTTTAAAACAGAACTAAATCTATGTTCCTTGGATGAAATTACTTCGATTGAATTTTGATACATGAAACCATACTTGTGTTCTTTAGGAAATTCAAAGATAACTCTAGGATATAATGAATCAATTGTTCTAATAGTGTTTGAACCAAGTTGTTCAATTATTGGAATTATTTTGTCTTGAAGATGTCTCTCTTTATCACTAACTAAATCGGCTTTTCTAAGTGACAAAACTTTGTAGATTTTAGAAGGAGAGCTTAAACCTCTTCTTCTTTTTATCCACCAAAAGAACTGCAAACTAAAGTATGTTACAACAAGGGAAACTATAATCCATAAAACAAATGAATAACCACTAAATTTTCCTTTATCCCAATCATACGATGCAAAATATAACCCTGCAAATACACCAGCTGCTAGAAGTAGCAGACTTATGTCCTTGAATATTCTCTTCCACACCATTTCCAAGTAAAGAAAGAAGAATTGTAGATTAAATATATTTCTAAAGAATTGCTCTTTTTTCGAGAAACGTTATTCTTAAAGCTGTCTTTATTCTATTCATTCATCACAGAAATCTTCAAGAAATCCTGCAGTTTGAAGAAGATCAGCTAGTCTTCTAGCAAATCTAGTAGCTGGAGCACCATCAATAATTATGTGATCCATTTTTAAGGCTATATTCAGAAATTCTCTGTTTTCAAGTTTGCCATCAATGAAACGAGGTTTTTCGGATATACCACCAATAATTACATTTAAAGGATGATGTCCGAGATTAAGTGCCCATCCACCAATACCTTTCGCAAACATACCAAGAGGATTGAGAAGAGCTGTTCCATTAAGTTTTTTCAAATAAAAAGGATTTTTACGTAATCGTCTCCAAAAAATGAGATCACGAATAAAACGTGGCATAGAAAAAAGCATGTCTAATTGTTTCTTAGAAATACTAGTTAGCATATCATCTTTGTCAGGATATTGAGCTGCTCTTATTTCGTCATGTATTTCTTGAAGACTCTTTTCGTTAGCTTTTCTAAGAACCAATATGGATGGAAAAGGTTTGCCATCAATAATTTTCTCGATGGGAATTGAAAGATCTACATCCTCGAAATAAATGATTTTCTTGCCTTTTTTAGCGGACTGAACTTCTATGTTTTCACTAATTGCTGTAGCTACACATTTTGCAACCCAGGATGTAAATGAAAGATTTTCACCTTTTTGTTTTTTATAGCACACAAATATTTTTCTGGCTTTAGTTATATCCAACTCAAGTAGACCAGTCATATAGAACCTGTTTCGAGAAAATTCTGTAGCTTCAGCTTGAAACTTACGTTTGAAAGGCTTAGTTGTATAGTTGCCTATCTTATCCATTTCTATTCAAATGAAATTTTTTTCACTTATTTATTAAGTTTTTTGACTAGCAAAAATGCAAGAAATACTTTTGAATACTCTAGAGTGGAAACAAGAGCATTTTACAACTTTTCTTCAGGTCTTCTTTCAGGAATCATTTCGATTTCAGAATCAAAGACATAATTAGGGTCAAAATATAAAGCACAGTAGCAACGTCCAAATTCATCTATATCAGGCTGAGCATAATCACAAGGACAAATAATATCTCTGTCAGATTTCATATCTTCGAATGAATCTCTGCAAGGACAGTTAAAGTACCCTACTCTATTATAGTAGTCTCTTAATCCTTCAATTAGCATATCTAGTGTTCCATCATCATTTGGATGTAAAATCCAATTTCTCTTCTGAGCAACTTGTTTTACGTATTTAGTAACGTCATCTATAGTTTTCTCTTTCATAAATATCAACCTATTCGAGAAACAGTTCTTTCCAATTTTCTATGTTAAAACCAGCGTAGAATTTATCTCCGTCAACGATTAAGAAAGGATATCTAACCATCGCATTAAAATGTTTACTGACAGCTCTTTTGAATTCTCTTTTTTCTTCAAAAGGAACCTTATCGATGTCAAGATAACTGTAAGTGTAGTTATTATCTTTTAACCATTTTTTACCCTTTTTACACCATTGACATGTACTTAAGGCTAGCATAATAATTTCATTTGCCTTTTTTTCACCTTCGACGGTAATTACTTCCCCAGGAAATTTGATATCAGCAAAACTCATTGTGTTATCGAATAAACGTAATTTAGAGATATTATAAATCTATTTCTTTTTCCAAGTTTCCTTGATTTTATAATTATGAATATTTTTGGAAGAAGTTAGTGTTTTTATTTCTTTGAGTGAATGTTAAATCATGAAAATTACTAATCCTAAAGTGGAGAAGTATATGACTGTTCTTCTGAAAAATCGTGCTTCAATATACACAGAAGTAGAAGATTATGCTGCAAGTATAGATTTTCCTATTATTGAGCCACTGGTTGGTGCATTGTTAAATCATTATGCAAGATTGATTCAAGCTGGAAGAATTCTTGAATTAGGTTCTGGTTTTGGTTATTCAGCTTTATGGTTTTCAGAAAACATGGATTCTACAACTGAGATAATCTGTACCGATTTTATGGAGGAAAACAAACAGCTTGCTGAGAAATATTTCAAAAAAGCTGGGGTTAAAACAAAGATTGATTTTAGAATTGGAGATGCAATCAAAATTCTAGATGAAATTGAGGGGCAATTTGATATTATTTTTAATGATGTAGAGAAGGAAGATTATCCGGAAGTTTTCGAGAAATCAATACCTAAGCTTAGAAAAGGAGGTTTATTGATAACTGATAATACTTTGTGGTATGGGAAAGTCGCTCAAAAACGAAAGAGAGATTATCAAACCGTAGGTTCAAGAGAGTATAACAGATTAGCTTTTACAGATAAAAGAGTTTTATCAACTATTCTACCTTTAAGAGATGGAATTACTGTTACTATGAAATTATGAAAAAGGATAAAATAGATTAAAAAAAAAGGGTAGATTATTCAACATATTTTGAATAGAATTCTTCCCATCCGATCATTTTTACTCCTAGAGCATCAGCTTGTTCTTGTCTTTTTTTTCCGGGTTTCTCTGCAAGTACCAAATAATCTAAGCTCTTGGTAACGCCTGAACCCCAAGCTATTCCTTTTTTCTCTAACAGTTCTTGTAATTCAACTTTTGTATATTCTTCTACTTTTCCTGTAACATATATTTTCAATGAAATCACCTGTTGTGTTTCTCTTTGATTAGCGATTTGAGTGTCTTTTTTCCCAGGATAGATGATCTTCAAACCATTTTTGAACAATTTTTCGTATCTTTCAGTTTGTCTGATTCCACCATGAATAAATCTTGCAGTGATATCGGATATTCCTTCTAATTTCATCAATTCTTCCATAGAAGCTTTTTTGAGTTCATCAAGATTGTTAAAAGAGTTAGCTAGTTTCTTACCCATGGTTCTTCCCAATTTTTCTATACCCAAACCTGCTAGAAATGTTCTAAAAGGTAGCTCTCTTGTTTCATCTATAGAAGCTAAGATTTTTGTGCCATTTCTCCCTAGCAGATTAACTAATTGGTCTTCTGTAAGAGAATAAAGATCAGAAAAGTGTTTAACTAAACCTGTATCGTAGAGTTTTTCTAAACTCTTACCGCCAATTCCATCTATACCAGTTTTTCTAATCCAAGAACTAATCTCTTGTATATCTCTTCCCCTACATGAATCACCTGTACAGAGAAGATTTACTCCAGATTTCACAGTTTTAGATCCACAAGATGGACATTGATTTGGTAGATTCACTTTTCCTGTAGAATTCTTCGTAGTAACACTGATAATTTTTGGAATTACCTCTCCAGATCTTTCAACATAGACAAAATCACCAGGTTGAGCATCTAGGTTAATAAGGAAATCAGCATTGTGCAAAGTAGCTCGACTAATAACAGCCCCTGACACTTCTACAGGCTCCAATTCAGCAACAGGAGTTAAGACAGATGTTCTTCCAATCTGCCAGGTTATCGCATTTAATTTTGTAGATTTTCCTTTACTTTCAAATTTCAAGGCTATTTGCCATCGGTGATGATGATCTGTAGCGCCAGCTTCTTCTCTATCTGAAGCTAGGTTGTATTTGAAAACAACCCCATCAATTTCAAAGTCTAGACTATCTCTTTCATTCTCTACACTTTTGAAATGTTTAGATACTTCCTCGTAATTCGGTGAATCAATTGTAAAATAATCAGAAGTTTCAAATCCCCAAGTTTTCAAGGTTGAAGCTTTGTCTTCTGTAGTTGCTTGGTCATTCCATCCCAAAAGCTCAAATGCCATGAAATTAAGTGTTCGTCCTTCCATCATGCGTGCATCTTTTTGTTTAGCAGTCCCAGCTGCGAGATTTCTAGGATTACTATATTTTTCTCCTTCAGGTAAAGAATCATTTATCCTGTTAAATTCAGAGATTCGCATATAGAGCTCACCTCGAATTTCTACTCTTTCTTCAAATGGTATAGTTTTAGGAATCGCTTGAATTTTCAGTACATTTAAGGTTACATCGTCACCTAGAGTACCTGAACCTCTAGTAGCAGCTTGAATCAGCTTAGAATCTTGGTAAATTATTTTCAGAGATAATCCATCTATCTTGTAACCCATCATTAAAGGTCGATTTTCAGACCAAGAGATGATTTTATCTACAGTTTTGGCTTTTTGACATGAAAGCATGGGAGGATTATGAGTAACATTACCTCCAGAAGGAGTTCCAACAATAAACAAAACTGGATTTTCAGGATCAATATCTCTTAATCTATCTTCAAGGCTATCATATTCGTCATCAGAAATCTCTGGTTCACCATCGTAGTATTTTCGTTTGTGATAAAGAATCAAGTCTTCAAGTTGTTTCCTTTCCTCATCCGCCATTTGAATCACTAATCTCTCAAATTTTGATTTAACATTTTAAATACTTGTTGGGGGGGCTTACATGAAACTAAAAAAAGTAAATCAAATTAATTTTATTTGAAAAACTATAAAAATATCTACAAAGAAAAGTGTTATGTTTATTGATCAATATATTAATCTTAGTTCGGCTTTTAATTTTTGCATTTTCTCTCAAAGAAAATAGTTTCGAATTTCTGAAACCTAACCACTATTATAATCAGATTTTAGCAGTTTTTTTGAAACTTCTTTCAGTTTTTTATCATAATATTTCGAAGAAATTTCCGTTCTAGTAACCCTAGCATATTTCATCAGAACACCTATATTTAGTAATAAAGAAAAATCACTATCAGCTATTTGATGTAATAAATCTAAAGATTTTTTGAAACTGTTATTAACGAACTTGTCTTTCAGATCATCCCTAAGCTGCTTATGGATTGATACAGTTGTTCTTTTTTGAAAATACTCTATAATTACACTTAGAGCAACCATCAGATTGAAATTTTTATCTTGTTTCTGAACATCTTCTAAATTGTTCATTTTATTATTATATCTCTCAAAAATTTCCTTTGCACGAATATTGAATTTTGAAGCAAGTTGAGCGATGAATTCCTCATCTTCACCTTTATCATATGGACCAATATTTTCTCTGACGATTGTTATTAGCTTATCTATAACAATCCCGCTATTTTTAATCTTAATTTTCTTAGATGCTCTTCTATCTACAATAAAATGAGGCTCCTCAAAAAATTGTTGGGACATAATGTAATTAACAGTATCATAATATTTCCAATCTTTGTTAGACCCCCCATTTTTGTTTCCCATATATGCCCCATAAAATGAGAATACTCCCCTTTAAAAACTTTAGTCTGAATTGAAATAAAGAAGCTATTTGAGATTGATAGAGATAATTTCGTCTATTTCCTTTCTTTTTGCAGTATTCTTTCCGTCAAAAATATTTTTTGCTATTTTAGCTATTTTATTTTCTGTCTCTTGGTCAAAAACAGGAATTTTCACATTACTCATAATTCGTTGAGTGTATGAGATTCTATGACCTCTCCTTGCACCTGCAGAGAGATAGTATTCTCTAAAGAATTTGCTGTTAAGATAACCTAATAGAAAGAAAGGATCCTTATTCTGTGGAACTAGTGTAAGTACATCGCCAGATGGTAAATAAGGTTCTTTGGTTAGACTGAATCTGTTTTCTGTGCTTCTATCTAAACTAGGGACAAAAATTTTGGGTTGAGCATGAAAGGATTTTAATTTCTCATAATTCCTTAATGCTTGCCAGTGAAACCATTTGTTACTAGCAGGGAAATACCTCACTGTCATGCTATCCTTATGCGCGATAAGTTTCCTGTGAATAGTTGGATAGCTCTTCAATTCTTCTTCTGAATTTATCCTTTTATCAATCAACAAATAATACTCAAAACCATCTGTCCAATATCCTTGACAATGTTTTGATTTGATAGCCTTTACTAAAAACTCCTTTTCTTCATCATTTAATATAGATTTTTCTTCCTCATCTAGAATGAAAGCTTGTTCAAATCCTGAAACCAAACCAAC
>JAUWEG010000138.1 GCA_030608385.1 Candidatus Heimdallarchaeota archaeon | reverse complement strand
TCTTAATCCTGCAGCGATTGTGTGAGCATCTTCCCAAAATTCAGCATGGTCTTTGCCTTCTTTAAATGCTTTAACTATAGGAGCACAAGTACTTGATTGAACTGAAATCATTCTAGGTCTTTGACTATCAATAAATCCAAGTTGTTCTAATTCATCAAAGGCTTTCCACATTCCGATGATTCCTGTTCCTCCACCTGTAGGGTAAACAATCACATCAGGTAGAGACCAATTAAATTGTTCTGCAAGTTCCAAACCCATTGTTTTTTTCCCTTCCACTCTATAAGGTTCTTTTAAGGTTGAAATATCAAACCAATCTTCTTTTTCAGCTTCTTCCTTTGCCATTTTTCCAGCATCAGTTATTATTCCATCAACAAGTCTTGCATCAGCACCAAGAGCTTTAATTTCTCTTACGATGAAAGGAGGTGTATCCTCAGGCATGAATACATGAGCTTTCGATTTAGTTCTTGCCGCATAAGCAGCTAAAGCAGCTCCCGCATTCCCAGCTGTTGGGATAACAAAATCATTGATTCCTAATTCCACAGCTCTTGAAACAGCTGCACATAAACCTCTACTTTTAAATGAGCCTGTAGGATTAAAACCTTCATCCTTAATATAAAGATTCTTCAACCCCATCATCTCTCCTAGATTATTAATTTTCACAATGGGTGTCCATCCTTCACCTAAAGTAAAACGATACCTATTATCAAAAACAGGCATTATCTCAGCCATACGCCAGATATCATATCTTCGTTTATGAAAAGAAGATTTATCCAAAGTTTCTTTAGCTTTTTCTAGATCGTAATCTGCAAACAAGACTTTTCCACAAGAACAAAGTTTGTGTTTTGAGTCGATATTGTGAATATCCCCGCATGCAGTACATCTCAATTGATATGCAGTAGAAGTTATATTATCATAATCCAGTTCAATCATGAGTGATTTTCCAAATAAAGAACAGATAAAAAATGTTTCCTATTTTGGTGGAGTAATAATTGCCCTCTCAGATTTTTCAAAAATGATATCTATAAGAAAATCTGCTTCTTTTTGAAACTGTTCTAATGTTTCGCCTTCTTTGATGTTTTTGTAGTTATCTTCGAATTTCTGATTAAATCTTTGCACAAAATTATAGAGCTTAGTTCGTGCATTAAAACTGTCCCTATCACAAGCAAGAATGCCACAAAATCTGCCAAAACTCTCCACAAGCAATTTTTTACCTTCAAAATCTATTCCTCTAAGTCCACTTCCGAAAACTTCAGAGGACATAGTCCTTATTGCTGAAATCAACCCAGAAATTAGAACATCATTTATTGGAAATTGTCTGTTAAAGTAGTATGAATAGATATAAGATCCTTCATCAGTAAAAATATTCAAGAAATAGACTTGAGGCATTCGTTTTGTTTTCTTTAAGTATGAGTGTTTAGCAAGATCATTAATTACATCTGTTATTTCGTGGATAATGGCTATAGGTCTTTCAATTTCATTTGATTGAATCATCAAAACACTCTTTGCACATTTTTCAATTAATGGAAAATTCGCATTTTTCTCTGCTAAATCTCTAGCTTGTTCAAAGATATATTCAGCATCTACAAATTCATTCAATGCAACTAGAAGTTGTCCGCTAATATAGAGAACTTCAGCTAGAATGGGTAAATCTTGTTCTTGGCAGATGGAAATAACGTTCGCCAAATATCTTTCAGAGTTTGTTAAATCTGCGTCTGATTTTGAAATCTTGTATCTGTGAAGATAAGCTTCAGCTAAATATAATTGCGATAGAACAACGTATTGGAACTCACTTATAATTGCTAGATCATAGCATTTTTTAAAAGACTCAATTGAGGAAGATAAATCATATGTATCAAGATAAATTCTACCCATGTAGTAATAGTAGGTTGTTAACCATCTTTGATTTTTAGTTTTTTCACTTAGATTTCCTCCCTTTTCGAGATATTTAATCCCTTCTTGTAAATTACCTTTGCCAGGTATTTTTGTAAGAGAATAGCCATATAGAAGATTTACAATTGGTGAATTTCTATTTGTTAGATTCTGTGCTTTGTCCAAATATTCTAAAGCTTCCCCATATTTTTCTTGTTTAATAAGAACTTCAGCAATATTCACATATATAGTAGGTTTGGATTGAGATATCTCAGGATCTTTGAGAGCTTCTTGACATAATGAAAGAGCTTTTTCTAAGTTCCCTCTGGTATGTTCTAAATCTGCCATATTAGCAATGAGTGATGCAATGAATTCCTTATTACCTATTTTTTCAGCGATTACGATAGCTTTGCCATAATACTCTGAAGCTTCTTCTAAATAACCTTTGAATCGATAAAGACCACCTAACATTGTATAGCAATCTAATCTTTTTGTATCCATATTCAAGGCTTCAGCAAGTTCTTTGTAAATTTCCAACCAACCAGAATAAGCTTCATCTCCTGTTCGGAATTCTCTATATGCTAAATCGCTAACAACTTGAAGTGTAAGAAGGGGATATTTTTCGATTAGAACTGTATCAAATAGATTTGAACGGAAAACCCTGGAATATTGCTGAACGGTCTGAACATCAGAATTCATAGAAGCTATTTCCATAGATAAGATAGCTGAAAATGCCTTATGCATAGAAGGATCTGTCTTCTTAAGTTCAACCATCAAAGCAATTGTGTTTGCCACCAGTGCAGAAACTACTTCCCTATCTCCAGTAAATTTCGCTGATTTCATTCTGAAATACATAGCTTCAAAATTATCTTCAGGGATTGGAAAAGTTAGTACTTTTTTGAATTGTGAGAGAAGAAAATATCCTATCATTGCAATTTGAGTATAATTAATTCGTGAAAACTCAGGAATGCTTAGAGTATTAGCTAAATCATCAGATGCATAGACTAATGACTGAAAAGAACTATACTGCATTTCTTGATACTTTTGAAAAACAGGATAGAATTGTTCAAAATCAGATTTGATGAATTTTTCAAATCTAGAGAACTCATTAGGTAAATCAAAATTATCTGATTTCAAACTATCTCACAAGATAAATAATGGATAAATATTTATTAAACATTCTTACAGTACTAGCTTAGTTACCAAGCACATTTATTGACAGATTTAATTACATCTTTGGGAAGTTTTTTTATAGTTAAAATTAATGACAATACTGAAGAACATGACTAATGAAATTCTCGAGAATCCTGTTTTTGCTTCAAAGTTTGTTTCCAAATTCACTCATTATAGCGAATTAGACAAGGACATCCGAGACAATATAGAGATGGAATCAGTTGATGCTATAGCTTACTGCATGCTACCAATAATTGATCAAATACCTGAAGACAAAAAAGGAATTGTTCGAGTTTTTATAACAAATAATGAAAGTCAACCTATCACTTTATCTATCCGATTTACAATTGTAGGATGGTTTAGTGACCTTCGTAAGCATGAAAAAGTTAGAAAAGTTGAAACGATTACTATTCAGCCTGAGGAAGTCTGGTTCAGAGATATATCTTTTAAAAGTTCAATAAAACAAGGAAAAAATTATTTTCAATTATTATTTTATGATAAGAAAGAAGTCTATGCTTCTGCTCATTTTGAGTTTTCTCAAATAAGAGAAATTGAAAAACAAAACCAGATTGAAAGAAGCAACTATCTTGGTATGTTATCAAAAGCTTATATCAACCCTCGATCCTTAAACTACTGGATGTTTTACTCCCTTTTTGGTCCTTATTCTTATGTTAAAGAAAATATAGTTTTTCTTTTCCTTAAAATAATTGGTATTTTAGCAGGTATTGTACTTATTGCATTATCAATACCAGCTACAACTATATTTCCAAACTATGTCATGGCATTTGGGATAGTAGTAACAATTATCTCTGCGCTAGCATTTGTATCTAATCTAGATGATAAACATGTTAAATTTATTTTTGAATTAGGATTAACTGATAACCCAAAAAGAGGGACTATAGAGCTAGCATCAAATACCATTTCATCTAATCTTCAGAAATTTAGCAAATTAGATATGAATTTTGATTATGACACAGAAAATGATGTGGTAAAATGGAAAGAAGGCTCAAATAAGCTTTACCAGAAATTAATTCCTCAGATTGCGAACAAACTTCAACTATCCTATGACATTGGTGATGCTGAAATAGTTAGCAAACCTGTTGCAAAAGAAATTACTGATAAAGAAGAACTAAAGAAGAAAATTGAAAAAGGAATTCAGCTTCAGCATGAAGAAGGGATAAAGTTCAAAGATGAAATTGATTCTATTGGTGAAGATTCAGCTGGAATAGAGGTTAAATCTGAAGCACTTGAATCGACTACTACAGTTAAACCTGATTTTGATTCAATTGTAACTAAAGATTCTATCAAACAAGATATTGAACCAATTAAAACTATGCCATCGTTGGAACCCCTAGTAGAACCAATAGAAACTAAATCAGATATGAAACCAGAAGTAAAAATAATTAAGACAAAAGCTGAAGGCATTGTCAAAGATGCTAAAGGATATATTGGTAAACCCACTGATACAGAAACCATTCCAATTCCTAAACAATTACCAGTTGAAGAAAAAACAAAAAAAGACAAAAAATCTGTAAAGGAAATCAGAAATAATTCAGAAGAGACAGATTAAGTAAAGTAAATAAATACTTCAACTTCTTTTTCATTGGTTATTAGTTTTGATTAACAATAAATATCCTGTCAAAGCTCATGGAGAAGAAAGGTTTTCATTCTTCTGGATGAAACTTGCTGTTTTTGGTATGATGCTTTATTATATCATTGAAATGGTTAATAGGGTTTTGTTCATATTTTTCTATGAAGATCAGACAGGAGAACCAATTTTTTCTCAAGAAGTCATGGATTTCTGGCGAATCGCAGATTCAGTTTTTTATGCTTCTATGTTTATATTAATAGCCATTCAGGTTCTTCAATGGAGAAGTACTGATATTGGAATGGAAAATAAAAAGAAAGCAAGAAATGCTATTTTTGCTCTACTAGTAACAGCTTTCGCACTAGGGCTATATGAAGCACTTTTGGTATTACAACAAGATCTTAGTTACAGTCATCAGA
Source organism: Candidatus Heimdallarchaeota archaeon (assembly GCA_030608385.1). Classification (GTDB taxonomy): domain Archaea; phylum Asgardarchaeota; class Heimdallarchaeia; order Heimdallarchaeales; family Heimdallarchaeaceae; genus UBA460. Next base: position 1,275 of record JAUWEG010000138.1, on the reverse strand, counting down.
GTGATCTTACTGTTCCATTTATGTTAATGATAGTTGCACACTTTTATGGTATGAATGTAGTCAAAAATTTAATTACTACAATAGGTAGATACAAGAAAGTAAATACTGGAGAGAGTGTGTTCTACTCCTTGTTTGCTTTGAATCCAGCAATTAGATATTTAGCATCATTCATCATGTTATTTATGGTACCTCTCTTAACAATTAACCCATATTTGTTTATGGCTTATTCTGAAGTTGTCATGACTTATATCTCAGCTGTGGTATCAGTTGGATTTTTCATAGTTTTCTTGAGAGATAGTAGAGAAGTCAAAATATCACAGCTACTGCAGAATCTTGAAGAAGAAGAGATGGGGGAGAGAAAACCTTTCGAAGGTGAATCATTAGAATATTTTGATAGCGTGGATGATCCTACAATTACTTCATTCAATTCTACAGAATCTGTTTTCTGTAGCGATTGTGGATTAGTAATTTATGAAAATGCAAAAAAATGTTCCAATTGTGGGAAAGAAGTGGAAAGTTAACTTTTCTACTTATCTTTTTACGAGTGTTTTTACAAGAAAATAAGTTACAACGGCTGTTATTCCCACTCCAACAATTATGAAAATAGCTGTTATCTGATTTGAAGGATCTTCATTGTATTCTGTATTATAATTGTCTGTATTGTGGTTTATTGCATCAAGTATTTTTGTTTCGAGAAAACTGTAACTTGCTTGTCCTTGTATGAAAGATACAACCCTTCCAAAATCATCCAATACAACTAGTGTTGGTACTGAATAGAGATCAAAAAATGAATTAGTTTCACTAGTTGAATATCCAATAATCCAATCTTCTGATAAACTATGATTGTTCTTAAAATCAATGATTCTTTCATTTGTTGCCTGTTTATACACATCCAGCATGAAAATAGTCAGATTATAATTGGTATCTATTTGTTCTAAAATAAGTATTTCTTCAATACAACTAGGGCATGTCGGCAGGTAAAACTCAATTAATCTTACCCCTTCATAGTTGTTAATATTATCAAGTTCCATGTTTATATCCCAGTAGAAAACACTTGTGTTTGAAGCACTACTTACAACAGAAGAAGCAAAGAGTAAAAAAGCTAAACATAAAACTATGAACCACTTTGAAGTATTTTTATTAGAAGCCATAGATATCAATCTTCTTAATTCAGCTAATTGCTGAATACTTAATTATCTTTCTGTTTTCCTCAATTTCAACATTATCACAGACAACAGAATTCTTAATGAAAACATTATTATTTATCACAGAATT
>JAUWEG010000125.1 GCA_030608385.1 Candidatus Heimdallarchaeota archaeon | reverse complement strand
TAATAAGAAGGAGAAAGAATAGTAAGAATTGTTAGAGAATAATGATATCCATATTATAGAAAAAGGACCTAGCTTAGTGTAGCGATTTAGCTAATCATCTATTTCTATTTCTTTTCTTAATTGATACAATGCGAGTGTTATTTCTCCTAAGCACCCCAGTTCATTCCCCTTGTCAAAGTAAACTGAAATGCCTTTATCTAGCTCTTGTTTAGTTAAACCAGGTTCAGATCCACCGAATATTAGCAAAATATTTTTTCCTTTATTATAAGAAGCAGCTATTTTTTCTGGATTAAAGATTTCTTTTGAAAAAGGTTGTTTGATAAAGAGATAAACCTCATCAGGTTGGCACAATTCAATAGAATCATCAATATCTTGCAAATATAGAAGGTTAGCTTTTTTTGAATGAACTAGCTTTTGTGCTACTGGTACTCCACTTGTTGCAGCAGTTCCTGATGCCTTAGAAAGGACTATATCTCGTGCCCCTAGTCCCAATGCTATTTTGACGAATTCTCTACAGTAATTAACACTACTGAAATTGTGTAATTGAACAATTATTTTCCCGGAGCTCATTGTTTAGAGAAAATCGTGCCACTAAAAAAGGATAGCTATTCCTCTTTTAGTATTCGACGACAATTTTTAAAAACAAAGATGTAAAATAAACATTAATTGCCCCGATAGTATAGCGGCTAGTATTGTGGATTGTGGCTCCATAGAGGCAGGTTCGAATCTTGCTCGGGGCACCAGCTTTTTTTTATTAACTCTGTAGTAAATGAGGAAGATTTAAAGAAGAGTTATCATTGATACAATATCAAGGTGAATATATGCCATGGGTTGATGAAGTCATCATGGGAGGAACTTTTGACCATCTTCATCAGGGGCACAAAGCACTTTTAGAAGCTGCTTTAAGTTTTGGTAAACTAATCCGCATTGGTTTAACTAATGATCAATTTGCAAAGAGTCTTAGGCGATCTGATCGAAATTTGGACTTAATGCAAACATTTGATATAAGAAAAAGAGAATTACAGAAATATCTGGAAAAAAGAGGTTGTACAGATTTTGAAATTATTGAAATTGATCATAGATATGGTTTCGCATTGGATGCAAAAAATGCTGAAGGAATAGTAGTAACAGAAGAAACCTATCCAACGGCTATTGATATCAACAAACTTAGACCATTAAGTGGTATGGATCAATTACTAATTTTGGTAATTCCTTTTGTTTATGATGAACAAGGAATAATTATAAGCTCAAGAAGAATAAGACAACAACTAGCTGAAGTTAAAGAGAATTAGAAAAGAGTTTGTTTTGGGATTTTTAATCTCTAGATTCAATTCCTTGAAGGATTTCCTCACCCATTACAATAAATGCATTTTCAACATTGATTCCATTTTTAGCAGAAGTTTCAATAAAGCCAATACATCCAGATTTTTCTGCGTACTTCTTTCCTTCTTCTGTAGAAACATCTCGCAAATCTTCAAGATCATTTTTGTTACCTACAAGCATCAGCATAATTCGAGGACTCTCTGTTCTGGCTTCTCGAATCCAAGTATCCAGATTTTCAAAGGACTGGCGACGAGTAATATCATAAGTTACTAATGCTCCTAAACTGCCTTTAAAGAAAATCTGACGCATTGATGCGAACCTATCTTGTCCAGCAATATCCCAAAGCTGCAAACAAATTCGAGTATCTTTAATTGTCTCAAATCGGCTGTAGGGTTCCATTCCTATTGTCATGAGATATCCAGCTTGAAATTTATTGTGAATGAATCTCTGGACTAAACTAGTCTTACCTACTGCACCGTCTCCTAGTAAAAGAATCTTGAAAGTGTACTTGTAGCTTGCCATTTACTATTCAAGAGACTCGATAACCTTATTGCTTATAATTATTTTGATGTTTCCCGCCTTGTTCTTTAAAATAAAAATCTAATAATTTCAATCATTACTAAACTCAACAGTAGAATCACGCTTTTCTCAACAATGATTAGCAAGTTGATGTTTCATGTCATGATGAAGAAACTTTTTAACGATTTGAATTTTCCTAATTTTAGTCCAAAATGATAGACCCAAACAATCTAGATTTTAAAAAATTAGGCTTTCATGCGGGTTTGGAAGTTCACCACCAAATAATATCTAAACGTAAACTTTTCTGTAATTGTCCCACTATTCTTGAAGAAGATCCAGAAAATATGGAATATAGTTTTTATAGATATTTTAGACCAGTTCTTGGTGAGATGGGAGACTTCGACCCAGGTATGCTTGTAGAATTCGAAAAAGGGTACAAAGTAATTTACCTTGCTAATGAAAGAAATACTTGCACTTACGAAATGGATGAAACCCCTCCATTTTTCCCTGATATGGAAGCCATTGAGAAGGGTTATATTCTCTCCGAATACTTCCACTGTACATCATTTGCCGAAGAAATTGTAGTAAATAGAAAACAGTATTTGGATGGTTCTATTACCACTGGATTTCAAAGAACTTTCATTTCCGCAAGAGATGGTTGGGTGCCTGTAAATGGTAAGAAAGTTCGAATAACTAATTTGCATATTGAAGAAGATGCAGCACGCAGAGTTAATTGGGATGATACTTCTAGTCGAACAGTGTACTTTAATCTAGATAGATTGGGTTTTCCTCTAACTGAAATAATTACAGAGTATACTGATGTTGAAACTCCCGAAGAATTGTTAGAAACAGCAAAACAGATTGGACGAGTTTTAAGAATAAGTAAAATTGGAAGAAGAGGTTTAGGTTCTGCTAGACAAGATGTCAATATTAGTATCTCAGGCGGAGATCGTGTTGAGATTAAGGGTGTTCAAGATTTGGATCTCTTTGATGTTATGTGTCGAAATGAAGTAGTTAGACAATATACTTTGATTGAGTTAAAAAAAGAAATGCTTAAACGAGGTTTAACTAAAGATGAATTTGAGCATACATATGTCGATATTTCTCATTTATTCCAATCCGAAACTAAGCATTTTGCGGTTATTTGCCCTAAAATGAAAGGATTATTTGGACTAGAAGTCCAACCAAATAAGGACTTTGGTTTAGAAATTTTTGAGAAGAGTATGTTGATTACAGGTGTTCCTAGAGCAGATCATTATCATAGCGATGAGTCTGATGGGGGATTTATCAGAGAAAATTCTGATTATCCCAGTAATTTAGGAATTGATAAACAATTATATGAAAAAATATGTGCTATTCTTAACCCTAAAGAAAATGATGCTTTTATTGTTGTGAAAGGTTCAGAAAAACAAGCAATGCACGCTTTGAAGAAAACTATTGAAAGAATAAAGATGGCATTAGATGGAGTTCCACAGGAAACCAGAAGATTTGTTAAAAATGGAAACTCAGAGTTTCTTAGAGTAATTCATGGAAAAGACAGAATCTACCCTGATACTGATACCCCTCCTGTTGTTATATCTCTAGATACAATTGAAGAGATAACTAGAGATATAGGAAGACGACCTTGGGAGGTTTTTGAGGAACTTAATTCAGAATATGGTTTTAGCCAAAATAAAGTTGACCTTCTAATTCGGGATGAGCAACTGGACAGTTTCTATAAATTTACTACAGAGCTTAACATGAACGCTCATTTAGCTTATAAGCTTTTGATTGATATCCCAAGAGAAAATAGACGAAAAGATGTTATTATCAATGAAGAAATAATAGAAAGAATTGCAGAATTGTTGGCATCAGAGATTATTATACCCGAACAATTGGATCAAGTTATTTCGCTTCTCTCTAAAAATGAACATTTAACAGATGAAGAACTAATAGATCAACTAAATATCAAAGATTTATCGAGTGAAGAATTAGCAGCAATTGTTAAGCAAAAAATAGATTTTATTGGAAAAGACAAATTACAAACATCAGAAAATGAACAAAGATACCTTCCAAAGATTGTTGCCCTAGTTTTAAAAGAATGTAACTATTCAATCAAAGGACAAACGGTAGTGAGTCTTATTAATTCATTCATAAAGGAGGCAATCTAGATGACAGACGAAAAAACTATTTACGATCCAGAGGGATATAGAGGAATCCTAAGAGACCGTTTGATTAAGGATAAAATCAGAACTTGGAGCAAAGTTTCTGTGAAAAAGGGCGAGGCATATTACGAGGGACTTTTACTTCCTCGAAGCCAGCACACAGATGATGATTACGTTACTCTAAAAGTAGATACTGGATACAATCTAGGTATATTAGTTGATGAGGAAACTGATATCAAAGAAATTGGATATCAGAAAGGTCATTATAAGCTTCCTCACGTTGATGTAGAATTCAAGAAAGAACTTCCAAATGTTACTCTTCTAGGAACAGGTGGAACAGTTGCTTCAAGATTAGATTACCGCACTGGAGCAGTACTACCAGCTTTTACTCCCGAAGAGTTATTTTCAGCGGTTCCAGAATTAACCACTACTGTCAATTTGACTCCTAAAACTCTCTATCAGATTCTAAGTGAAAATTTCAGACCTGAATATTGGGTTAAAACTGCAGAATCAATTGCTAAGGAAATAGAATCAGGAGCTAATGGTATAATCATTGGTCATGGAACTGATACTATGTGCGTCACTGGTTGTGCATTGGCTTATTTCTTAAGAAATCTACCAGTACCCGTTGTTCTTGTAGGTAGTCAAAGAAGTTCAGATCGACCATCATCCGATGGACCTCGAAATATTCTCTATGCAGCACAACTAGCTGGTTATGAGAATTTTGCTGAAGTTGTCATATCTATGCATGGTACTCCTAGTGACAGTTATAATCTGGTTCATAGAGCCACCCGATGCAGAAAAATGCACTCAGCACGTCGTGATACTTTTAGAACTTTGAGTGACATACCATTAGGTAAAATAGATGATAGTGGTACTACCTGGTTCAAGGATGATATTAGACCTCGTTCAAATCCAGAAGATTTCTATCTTGATGCTAAGATTGATAGTAGAGTTGGAATGCTCTATTTCTATCCAGGTATGAATCCCGATCTTCTAGAATCAATGGTTGACTTAGGATATCATGGGGTTATAGTTATAGGTACTGGATTAGCTCATGTAGGAACAGATGTTTATCCTGCTTTAGAGAGATGTCAAGAAGAAGAAATACCTGTAGTAATGGTAGTTGAACCATTGTATGGTTTTGCACAGTTACGTGTCTATGAGACAGGAAGAGATATGCTAGCACGAGGAGTTATCGAAGGAGAAAATATGCTTCCATCAGCTGCATATACCAAATTAATCTGGGCACTTGGACATACTAGAAATCTAGATGAAGTAAGAGACATCATGCTTACTCCTATAGCTGGAGAAATAACCAATAGAGAAAGTCCTAGAGGTTTTATGATAATGCAAGGAATTGAACCTGGGATAGACCAGATTCTAAAGAATCTTTAATATCCCTTCCTTTTGTTATGTTCAATAACTTTTTAGATTTCAACTAAATCGGTCTTAACAATGCTCATTAGCAACTACGATATACGGCTATTTTACAGATGCCCAATGTTATTTTACCTAAGTAAGTTTGGTCCTGAGCAGGAAAAAGATGTACATCCCATTTTGGGAAGAAGTAGAGATAGATCTAAATATCATATAACCTCAGAGGAAGAGATAAGAGAAAAAGCTGAGCAAACAAAGGCAAGAATGATCCAAGGAAAATCTCAAATCAGTCAGGGTTGGATTCTAGCAGAAAATTTAACCTCCAGAGTTGATCGTTTGAAAAAGATAGACCTGGAAGGTTCTTTTGGTTCGTATTCATATATCCCCATTTTATTAAGAAATGTCAAATATTTAAGAAAACCAATAATTATGGAAGGAGTTTATGCAGCTTATGTCTGTTCTCTCTTTCAAGAAGCTAATATAGATTATTTTCAGATTTATAGAAATAATGAATATGAAACTCATTCGACAGAGAATTTGATAGATGAATTAAAAGAAGATATAGTTAAAATCGACAAAATACTTGCTGGTGAGTTAAAGATATCTCCAAACTATACAAGAAGTTGTAGAGTGTGTGAGTGGAGAAAATATTGCAAAAAGCTTGTTGCTGATAGTTTGGATGTCACATTAATTAGTGGAATTGGAAAACGTATTAAAAAACTGCTACTTGATTATGGAATTACTGATGTTCCAAGTTTAGCTCAAGTAGATTTAAATGATTTAAAAATGGAAAATGTAAGTAGGAAAGAACTAGAATATCTTGTACTTCAAGCTCAATCGTTAGTGGATAAGAAAGAAAAAATAAGAGGACAAGTTGATTTTCCTTCTTCTTCTTACGAACTTTATGTAGATATAGAGGGGTCTTCTCATCATAATTTTGTTTGGATTATTGGTTGTCTGCTAAGGAAAGGAACTGAACATAGATACCTTCATTTCTTAGCGGAATCACCACAGAAAGAGGAACAAATGTTTAGGTCATTTTTGAAGTTTCTAGAAGAACTAAATGGAAATTACACACTCTACCATTGGTCATTAGCTGAACCTCAATACTTTCAGAACTTAGCATCTAAATACTCAATTAAATCAAAGAGGATAGTAGAACTGATACACAGCTCCTTTGACTTATTTCCTGTTTTCAAGAATAAAATAATACTTCCTGTATATACCTACACTTTGAAAGATGTTGCAAATTGGCTAGGCTTTGAATGGTTTGATCCACTAGTCGATGGAGCCACTAGTATAATACTTTTCGACAAATGGTATTTCCATAACGACAGAGAGGCTCTGGAGAAAGCTATCTCTTACAACTCAGACGATTGCAAGGCTTTGCTCATTATCAAAGATTATCTATCTAAAAAAATCTCACAGTAAAAGGTTTCTTCTATGATAACAAGAAACTTCAACAAATATCCGTTTCAAGGGTTCATAAAGAGAAAAAAGAGGCCAAATACTCAAGTT
>JAUWEG010000122.1 GCA_030608385.1 Candidatus Heimdallarchaeota archaeon | reverse complement strand
GTTGAAGATTATGAAAAACTTAAACCTTATGGTATTTCAGAGGAATTTTACAATGAATACAAAGATAAGGTTGAAGTTGTAATTTTTACACCCGCATCTGAAAAAGGCATTCCGCTTTCAATTAATCCTCTTATAATGCCTCCTCAAGAATTAGACAAGGAGGAGAAAATTCTAGCTATAGATGGTATTGCTACTACTATGGTAAATGTACTTGGATACAAAGTTAATACAGAAAAGGGAGGAGCAGTAAAAGCTTATTTGGTTTCTCTTTTTGATCAGTGTTTAGAAAAAGACATATTGATAGCTAACTTTGAGATGTTAATAGATTTGATTAGAACAGAGGAAGCATATCTATCAGAAAGCATTAGGACGTTATTATCACAAAAAGAGAAGGATTCACTAATAAAAAGAATAAAATCGATTAACGTAGGAGCTTCTTCGCTTGTATTTAACCTAGGACCGAAATTGTCAGTTCAGAATCTGATTCGCCCAACAAATCCAAATAAAATCAGAATTGCAATAATTTTTATGAATACTCTTTCAAACCTAAGACTAAGGGAACTTTACATTACAACCCTAGCTCAAAATCTTTACACTTATATACGCTCTAATCCATCTGCAGATCCTCAACTTATTTTTTATATTGATGAATTAGCGGGACCGCCTCAACTAATTCCACCTCATCCAAAAAACCCTCCTACAAAACAGTGGTTACAGCTTTTATTCAAACAAGGCAGAAAATATGGTCTATCTATGGTCGTAGCAACTCAGAATATAAGCGATGTAGATTACAAATCCTTTGGTCAAGTGAGCACCTTTCTCTTCGGTCGATTTGTCACTCCTCAAGATTTGAGAATAGTTGACAAAATGCTTCAATCCCATCCTGAAGCTAGATTCATAGTAGACCAATTACAAAAATTTAGGAGTGGAGAATTTTACGTTCTTTCACCAGATAATTTCAATGCTCCAGTACACATCATTACAAGAAGACTTTACTCAGTTCACCAAACTCTTTCAGATGAAGATGTAGCAAAGATGTATGAGTATCCACCTGCAACTTTATGCAAACAGATTGGTGATTATGATCATGATATTGACTCTGTGGATTTTGAAGATATTGAAAAAGAACTTAATTTAGAGGATTTGGAGAAAGAATTATCAGCTATTAGAAAATTTACTAGAACTACTAGTTTACTTGATCAACAAGTAGATCTTATTGATGATGAAGACGATGCAGTTGAAGAAGCGATAAGAAAAGCAACTGAAGAAATCGAATCTGTGGAGAGAGATGAAATTGAAGAAGAATCTGACATCTCAGTCTTAGAACCCATTGACCTAACCAATGTAATCAAGTCAATGAAAGAACAGTACTTGAAGTATGAGCCAGTAGAGTTCAAAGAATTATTAGAAAAATTCTTTGGAACTAGGAAAATAAACTATCTAGGAACCGAGAGTCTCGATCTTGCATATGTTTCCTTTTTGTATCTTGATTTTCAAATAAAGGCAAAGAGAAGAATTAAGGTTAATTATGCTAATGCAGAAAGATGGGAAAATGCTTCACTTGAACTACCTATAAGAAGAATTTTTCCTTTAATAGATCGAATAGAATTTGGTGACAAAGAAAAGATTTGGGGACAAACAAGTATTCCAATTCAAGCTGAAGAAGTATTTGAAGAACTTATTTCAATCCTTCCAATGAAAAATCTAGGAAGTTTATTCTCTGCATCATCAGCTAATATTAAACGATTAGAAGTTCAAAGAAAACCTGAATCCATCCTTGAATCATTTCATGATGTTCTCCTGATAGATCAAACATTCTATGTTCAAGCTTGGCAAAACTGTATTAAAGAAGGACTAGTAACTATTGAGAAAGAACATGAAGCTGAAATACAAAATTGGTTAGAAGAACTAGAGAAGGAAAGAGATACATACTGGAAGGAAATTGATAATAAAAGAAATAAAGTGAAACAGTTTTCAGCAAAAATTGAGCAAGCAAAGGCTCTCTATGTTACTCTTAAACCATTGATTGAGGATAAATACAAATTCAAGAGTAATAACAATATTACTGATTACAATAAGGCAGTAGAAACCATCAAATTTGGGCCTGAAGTTGTGAAGAACTTTGTGAAAGATGTGGAGAAAGCAATTTCTAGAATAAAGGAAATTGACAAAATAGCTAAAGAATCCCCCAAAGTCAAATTAACAGAAGATAATCTTCGTTTAATCGCTAGGAAGGAATTCATTATTCCAAAAAGTTCAGAAATACGAGACATCTATGCTGCTTTGATATATATTCCCGTTTCATTAGCTGAAATTACTGTATCAGATGCAAAAGGAAATAAAATTAATGTTCATGGGATTGCTGAATCTGTTCTAGGATCTGAGATTCACTTACTATGTGATTTGTGTCTCACAAAAAAAGCAGCAAAAATGTTATTTGTGTCAACTCCAGATGTGTGTTCAGTCTGTGGAAGTGTTCTCTGTCAAGATCATACAGTTAAAGATAGCATAACACATGAAATAATCTGCTCAGATCACGCAGTTGTTTGTTCATATTGTAAAAATATTGTATCATCTGAAAAGGGGTCCAAATGTGCTTTCTGTGATAATCATTTGTGCGATGATCATATCATCAAATGTTCAACCTGTGGTAAAGTAATTTGCAGTAGGCACTCAAAGAAGAGAGTAAAGAAAGGTGTATTCAAAGAAGAAGAACAATATAGATGTCCAGATCATTCTAAGAGGAAGTGAATCATATCTCATCAAAACCACACAAAAAACCACCACTTGTAATAGTACTTGCAGGACTTCCAGGAACAGGTAAGTCTACATTAGCAAGAAAACTAGCAAGAAGATATAACCTGGAGCATATAAGTACAGATTCTGTTAGAAAGAGAATTTTTAGAGATGTAAGACGGAATACCTTTGGTAGAGGTTCTTATAGTAATAGACAAAGAATGATAGTTTACGATACAATCTATTATGTGCTTTATACACTTTTGAAAAATGACGTAGGGTGTGTTCTAGATGGAACTTTTTATCAAGAAAGGCTACGCAGCAAAGTTGGGAGAATCTGTGCAAGATTTGACGCTATGTTTGTTCTTGTAATAGTTGATTGTCCTGATGACATAATAAGTAAAAGGTTCAAAGAGAGAGAGAAAAGAACTAGACGAACCCTAAGTGATGCAAATTCACAAATATATGAGAAATTCAAGAAACTATTTGAGCCTACAAGACTTCCACATATTAAAGTTAATATGGCTTTAGAACATAATGAAATATTAGAAAGGATTAACGATGCTGTCACAGGAAAAGATACTTAACAATTTGCAAAATTCATCATTTTATCCACATGAAACCAACAAGGATATTCAGATGATTGAAACCCATATAAGTTGGGTTTTCTTAACTGGCTCATATGTATATAAAATGAAAAAATCACTAAAATTTGGCGATATTCTTGATTTTTCCACAATTGAAAAAAGGTTTCAAGCATGCAAAGATGAACTTTTTTACAATAAGCGCCTAGCTCCTTCTATTTACCTGGAAATAGTTCAAATTAATGACAATTTAGAATTTTCCACTGAAGGTAAGCCATTAGAATACCTAGTGAAGATGAAGCAATTACCTCAAGAAGATTTGTTATTGAATAAAGTTAAAAATAAAGAAGAATTATCTGATGTAATCTTCATTAAACTGGCAAAAATCATTGCTGAATTTCATAAGAAAAACACCATTCATCCTGAATTTTCTCTATATGAAAATATATTCGAAAAATGGGATGAAAATTTCCGTACAACAAAAACTTATACCGACTTTCCACTGGATTCAGATTTAGAAACAAGAGTGTTTGATTTTTTGGAGAAAAATAGAAACTTCTTTAATGAACGCTCCAATCAGGGGAAAATTGTAGAGGGTCATGGAGATTTAATTCTAGCAAATATTTTCTATTTCAAAGGAGAAGTTATTATTTTTGATTGTATTGAATTCAATGAGATGCTTAGAATCCAAGATATTCTTGAAGAAGTTGCATTTCTTTCAATGGATTTAGATTTTCATAAGTTATATGATTTATCTGCATTTTTTATGAAGGAATATCTTGAAGGAATCAATAGTGATTTTACATCTGAATCTCCAATGATTAACTTCTATAAATCTTATAGGGCATATGTAAGGGCTAAAGTCTATTACTCTCAAGTTCTCCAAGTGGAACCAGGAGAAGCAAGAGACAAGGTTGTAGCATTGTCAACAAAATATATGAAGTTAGCTTCTTCATATGATTTCTAGATTCAAAAAGAAGGTATTGTGAATGGTAAAGCTTGGTTGTCATGTTTCAATATCTAAATCAGTAGATTTAGCTTTTGATCGAGCTAAGGATAAAGGATGTGATGTTTTCCAAGTTTTTGTTAAAAATCCCAGAGGTTGGGCAGCAAAAATTTTATCTGAAGAGGAGATAATTAAGTTCAAAAATAATCAGTCAACTAAGAAGATTTATCCAAACTTTGCCCACATTTCTTATCTTCCTAATCTTGCATCACAGAATTTTGAAATGTATAAGAAATCAATTGAATGTTTTTCCATTGAAATTGAAAGATGTAAAATATTAGAAATTCCTTATTTTGTTGTTCATGGAGGATCATATAAAGGGGGAACTTTAGAACAAGGTTTAACCACATATGTACAATCCATTTTAAAAGGAATTGAAACTTCTGAGGGCAAAGTGACAATTTTGATTGAGAACTCTTCAGGTGGAAAAAATTCCCTAACAGGTTCGTTCGAAAATATTGGGAAGATTATGACTGAGATAAATGATTCACATGCAGTGCAGGTGTGCTTTGATACCTGTCATGGATTTAGTTCAGGATATGATCTTCGGGATTCTAAATCTGTACATAAAACTAAGGAAATTATAGAAGAGAATATAGGCCTAACTAACATAGCTTTGCTTCATGCTAATGATTCTCTAGGGGAGTTGAATTCATTCAGAGATAGACATGAGCATATAGGTTTAGGTCTTATAGGCAAAGAGGGATTTAGAATACTGATAAATGATAAAGATTTCAATCAAATTCCATGGATATTAGAAACGCCTATTGATGAAAGGAGAAATGATATAGGTAATTTAGCCTACCTTAGATCCTTAATAAAATAAAGAAATCGATGTAGTCTAATTGAATGGTGGAAAGACTATATTGAAGATTATTGTGAAGAAAACAGCTAATCCTATAGTATATAATCCTGCAAGAAATGCTGGAGCTATTGCTGGAATTCTTTTCTCTCCTGGTCGAATATCAGTATCAATGAATTTTCCTGTTGATTCATCAAGAGATTGACCTGTTGCCATCTCACTTACTATCTTCTTCTTTTTCAGAGCCTGCATTTCCACTTTAACTTCATCTAAGTTTTTCTCTTCTCTACGAATCTTATATTTTACAAATTTCCAGTAAGTTTGCATCATATCTATGGAAGTTGAAAAACCATATAGAAAAGCTGAAGTTCCATAAATAAACAAGAACAATATTGTTGTACTCAAGGAACTGCTAGTAAATCCTAATCCTAGTAAAACTCCAGTTAGCATTGCAGAAAACCAGAGGATTGAAGCTAACAACCAGGAAGATAGGGGCATTTTCATCATCTTATCGTAAAGGATTCCTGTTTTTGATACATCAAAGGAATATCCACAGTAAGGGCATTTGTATACTCCTCCTTCCATAAGGTCAATTTCTGTTAGTTTGCAGAATCTACAGTCCATTAATTATCACCATATAATACAAAGAAAATAAATCCAAAGTCTTTATATTCTTTACGGAACTACCCTCTTTTTGATATATAAAATTCTTTCCCTTGCTATGCTAATAGTGATTCAATGAAATCTGCTAGTTTCTCCTTATTCAGCTTTTCTTTGATTGTGGAAAAATATTCAGTGATAAGAAAAGCTAATCTCCTAGCTTCAGGTAATGTTTGTTCGTTATCTACAGCTATAGAAATAACATGATCTTTCTCTTCACATATGAAGTAGAAGTAAGGATCAACTTTGATAACTTTGAATTTATCATGACCAAGAAGTTCATTAGTGAAACCGCTCAATGCATTGAGATATCCGACAAACATTTTCGAATCTTCAACAATATTATCTGGATCAAAGAGGTGTAGAATGTTTCCGTCAACATCTGTAATTAAGAGAGCATTTGGTGTTACTTTCTGAATGTCGATTAGTTGCTTAACCTTACTTACAAACCATTTCATTGCATATTCTGTGTTTTTAGCTTCTCTAAAGGATGTCTTAAAGAATTGAAATGAGAGGTTCTGATACTGAGACATTTTTGTGAGATTTAGAACTTCAATAATCTCTTCAAGATTCATTGCTTTTTGTAAGTCTGCTTTATTAGCTATAAACATTATTACTTTGTCAGAATAGTTACCTTGCAGCCATTCATCAACCATTATCCAGAACCATTTAGAAGCTTCTTCAAGCTGTTTTCTATCTGAGGAATCGAGAATAAAAATAATCCCCACAGAAGTCATAACGTATGATTTCCAAATTGTAGAACGGAATGATTTTTGTCCTGAGATGTCAAAAACACTAAAATTTATGTTGCTAATTTTTATTTCTTCAAAATTAACACCAACAGTAGGTTTTGGTCTTGTGAATCTACCCTCTTTAATCCAATTCACGAGAGTTGTTTTTCCTACATATGGAAGTCCAATTATAGTTATTGGAATTCCTTTTTTGTTCAGCTTCTGAATATCTTCCATTCTCTCTCGATGAACTATCATTCTAAAAGTTTTAAAGATTGAGGAGGAGGTAATCCAGAATTGAAATTATCTCTGGATAAGGAGCTGGTTGTCTTTTCCTTCTATCCCTAATTGCTTTGCTGTTCTCTCGACAGAACAAAGAAAATGTATATATCATCTGAGGCATTTCTTTCTGTTCTTCCAGATATTCTGCTATTCTTCCTAATGTCTCACTTACTTCGTAGAAGTTCTTACTTGATTTGGTATAGTTACTTGAAGCCTTAGATGGTTTCTTTACAATAGCGTAAAGTTCACCAAGAATGACCCCTTGTAAACCCTCAAACATCTTTTTGATCACAGGTCCGAAGATATTTCTTCTTTTAACAAAATCCCAATTGATTTCATTTCCCTTAATGGAAACGTTTTTGCTTGTTTCTATTAATTCTTGAGTATCTAATAATATGAGATCCAGTAATCCATGAAATTCAGTCATTTCTGCAAATTGCTTCTCAACTGCTTCAGCTAGAAATTCTGGTAAC
>JAUWEG010000058.1 GCA_030608385.1 Candidatus Heimdallarchaeota archaeon | reverse complement strand
GAATTTGGCATCAGGCATAATAGGATCACCAATACGAATACCTAGTTCTTTTGCTTCGTCGATAGAAGTACAACCAATATCTATGAACATTTTATCCTTTGTAACAACCTTTTTGCGTTCTTCAGGTTCAATAACATGAGGCGGTTTTGCAGCTATGATACCTGGGTAGAGTTTACCTTCTACTGTTCTGATTTTAACTCTTTGAGATAAAAGTGTCTGATCCCACCATCCACCGAGCTGATGGAATTTGAGAAAACCATCTTTAGTAATAGCAGATACTTGAAAGCCTATTTCATCCATGTGCCCTGCAATCATTATTTTTGGGCCATCTTCTTTTCCTTTGGAAGTGAAAACAAGTGTTCCTGTTTTATCTTGAAGTATTTCATCCGCAAATGCTTCAACATATTTCTTCAAAATAGTTTGAACTTCCCATTCAAAACCAGAAGGTCCAAACTCATTTGATAATTCTTCTAAAATTTTGATATTGAAATCAGTCATCATATTCACCATAAAAACGAATTATTTGATTGAATACTACAACAACGATTCTTATTTAACTATTCCTCTTTGATTTTTGCAAAAATATTGCCAAATAGATATTATCTTTGTAGTGAGTTATTATTACTTATTTTAGCTTTAACACTATTTTATACAAATGACTTCACAAATTTTTGTGAAGTGTTCTACTGGAAAATCTTTCAGAGTTAGGATTCCACCACTATTTTAGCCTAACAACGTATTCACACCTTGTGAACGGTTCAAAACACAAGATTTTGCAGTATTCCAGTGGAAATAGAGGGGTCTACTTTTTTCATTCACAAAAGTGAAAATTCTTCTTAGATTACTAATGTAAAGTATCAGAATTTTTGTCGTGAGAAAAGCTCCGTTCACAAGGTTTTGGAAATACAGTGAACTGTATAGTAACAAGTTTCACATGATCTATGAAGGCAACTTAATTAAAGATTAACAGAATTAGAGACCCTTTAAAGCAATAGTGAAGCTTTTGTGTTTGGTGTGTATATAGTATTCATTACGTATTACATTTATTTTGTGAAAAGCATCAAAAAACGTAATACTTGAGTATTACACTATTTTCAAGTTCAAATAAACACATAAAAAGGGTCTAGACGGGTAACTGATAAGCAAATAAATAGGATTTAAAGGTTATCAATTTCTTCTAGAGTTATGTTCAGTTTTTTTCTTTTCCTTTCTAGTTCTTTAATTGTAGATCCTATAATAATTCTTTCTTCAACTGCATCTGGTATTCTTTTACCAAGATATTTGGTGAACCTATATTCAGGCTCTAACCTCAGATAGAAATACGGTCCGTGTTGAGATTTAGGACTTTGTTTGCATCTACAGTTTTCTCTACCACATCTGATATACTTTGAGCTAATGAAACCAAATAAAGGATCTTGTTGTGAGAGAGATTGTATTTGATACTCTAAATCCTTTATGGCATCCTGCAAATTGATTTTAACATCACTTATTTTATCAACTGTCATCTTGAGACATGTATTTATACTTTCATCATAAAAAAACATTAGATATTACTCTGATATTCTCCAGATTATATTGAATTATTTATTCGACAATAATCCTCTAACCATGTAGAAAATCCGACAAAGTGATAAAATGCAGCAGAGTAAGAATATGCTAACAAAGAAGATAAAGGAAAAATCTCACATCCAAGGGGTTGTTATCAGTAGTCGTCGTGTGTATGTTTACTCAGACGAAACCGATCAAGAAATAGAATTAGAGAATCTTTTGATTAACTTACTTAGAGATCATGGACCACTTACCAGAAATGAACTGGTTTCATTAACTCATATTCCACGTTCAACCCTGTATGACAACTTGGCTAAAATGATATCTGATGGAGTTATCGCGAAAGAATCAGTTCCACGAAGTACTAGAGGAAGACCAAAGGTGCTATTCAAGCTAGCATGAAAATAGTCTAGCTTTTTCTTGATTCAATTCATAAATCTGATAATTGTTTTAGTCAACATCTATCGACAAAGTTAAACAATAGTCATAAAAGTACAGCTACAGTAGCTAAGAGATGGCAATAATGGGTGAGAAAAGCAAATCCAATATCGATGATATATTTGATAGAGTTCTTGATGCACAAACGAAGATATTCAGTAATCGTGAAGTATTAACTCCAAACTATGTGCCAGATGTTCTCCCCCATAGAGATGATAAATTTGAGGAACTAGTAAAAATTTTGGCACCTTCTTTAAGAGGTGGAGCACCTTCAAACGTTTTTATCTATGGAACAACAGGAACTGGTAAAACAGCTGTAACAAAACAGGTTCTATCTAAACTAAAGGAAAGGGCTGAGGCAAGAGATTTATCTTTTAAATATAGTTATATGAATTGTCAGCATGTTGATACCAAATATAGAGTATTAACACAATTATGCGAGGATATTGGAATAGATGTTCCAATTACAGGTTTACATTTTGATGTTGTTTATCAGAAATTCAAAGAAGCTTTAGATGCACTCAACACACTTCATGTTACTGTTCTAGATGAAGTTGATATGTTATATAGTAAAAGTTCCGAGTCATTGTATATTCTAACACGTATGAACAGCGATTTAGAGTCATCTAGGATTAGTATAATAGGAATAACTAATGACGTGAACTTCAAAGAAACTCTTGATCCTCGTATTAGAAGTAGTTTAAGTGAAGAAGAAATTGTTTTTTCCCCCTATTCTGCTGAGCAACTTCGAGATATCCTTAAACAAAGAACTGATGTAGCATTTCATAAGGGTGTACTAGAATTTGGTGTAATTAATCTCTGCTCAGCTGTAGGAGCACAGCAACATGGAGATGCAAGAAGATCATTAGATTTACTTCGCGTAGCAGCTGAATTAGCGGAGAGGAATGGCGATGAAGCTGTTACAGAATTACATGTTAGAAAAGCACAACAAGTGATTGAAAGGAACACAGTAATTGAGGTGCTTGACACTCTACCGATACAAACTAAAGCTGTTTTACAAGCAATTTTCATAGGAGAAGGAAAATCAGAAGAAATTACCACTGGTGATGTTTACGAAATATATTCCAGGATATGCAAACTTATTCGTCTAGATATATTGACTGCTAGACGTGTAGGTGATCTAATTAATGAGTTAGATATGTTAGGAATTGTTACTGCTCAAGTAATAAGTAAAGGACGTTATGGTAGATCAAAGAGAATTCATCTAACTGTTCCTCACAGACAGGTAAGAGAAGTTCTAGAAAAGGAGTTTAGACTCACCAAAATATTCGAAATGGAAGATATTTGAATAGCTCAAAAGAAGGGAAACATTTTTCTTTTACGTTGAACGAAAGTTTAACTGATTGTTAATGAACGAGTATTATCTAGAACTCAAGTATATCATCGCAGGTCCCAGTTGTAATAAATTGATTAGGAATGGAGCAATTCTAATTGAAAACAGTGAAATAATCGCTGTAGGAAAATCTGCAGAAGTTAAAAGCTTAATTTCAGGGCATGACAAGATTGAACGTAACAATCATATTGCAATACCTTCTTTCATCAATGCACATACTCATCTTCCTGAAACACTTCTAAGAGGAATATGTGATAATGAAAAACTCCTTACTTGGTTAAATGACTATATTTGGCCTTTTGAAATGAGAATGAGTTCAGAGGATGCGTATTATGGGGCACTTCTAGGATGTTTAGAACTAATTGAATCAGGAATAAGTGGATTTATTGATCAGTATTTTTACGCTGAAAGCATTGAAAAAGCTGCTAAAGAAGCTAATATCAGAGCTCTTCTGTGTCCATCTGTTTTTGATAATACTCCAGAATCTGGGAGTCTAGAAAATACTTGGAAGCATGTTTCTAATCTTGTGAGAAGAAAAACTTCTGATAAGCATCAACTTGTAAAGTATGGAATTGGTCCTCATGCACCATATTCTGTACCTGAAGAATATTTACTTCAGATTGCAGATTTAGCATCTGAACATAATCTTCCTATCCATATTCATCTAAATGAAACAAAGAAGGAAGTAGAAGATGCCAAGAATCAGTTTCAAATGTCTCCAATTCAATATATGCAAAGCATTGGATTAACGGATTTGAAAATTCTAGGTGCACACTGTGTTCACACTGATGAACAAGACATGAGTATTATGAAGGAAAATGATTTTACAGTACTTCATAATCCACAATCTAATTTGAAGATGTCAACTGGAATAGCTCCAATTTACAAATATCTAGATTTAGGAATTGATGTAGCAATAGGAACTGATGGAAATGCTTCCAACAATGATTTAGGAATGTTAGAGGAAATATCAACATCTGCAATGTTGCAAAAATATTTGGCAAATGATCCTAAAGTAATCAAAAACTCACAAATCCTTACTGTAGGAACTATACAAGGGATGAAAGCTTTAGGAGAGCCTTCATCTGGAATATCTAAAGGCTCTATTGCAGATATCACACTTTTATCATTTGAGAGAAGTCATTCTTGGCCACAGAATAATCCTTTGTCAAATGTGATATACTCTTCATTAAGTTCTGATGTTACAGATCTTTTCGTAAATGGTAACTTTATTTATGAAAATAGAAAACACAAAACATTAGACAAAAATGAAATAATAGAAAAATGTTCTAAAATCTCTGAAAGAATACTTACTGAAATGGGAAAATAAAAGAATAAGATAGTTAATCTTTATCTGGCAATGAAGAATCTAGCCCTTGACTGAACTAGATGTTGAGGATCTTGAGTACTGAGCCATCAAATCTTTATGGCTAGTTTTTTCTTTTGAACCCAAGAAACTCAAATTGCCAGAAAGCATAACCATCGGAAGCCGATCTTAATTCCGAAGCAATTTGAAGAGAAGATTCAACACTAATTTCACCTTTTACAGTTGATCTTGATGCAATGTGTTCTGTATCTTCAATATTACTACCAAATCGTTGCATAACAGTCAAAACAGGTCCTAGATAATGGAGGGGAGTACTTATTGAGAAACGATAAATTGGTTCAAAGATTCCAACTTTCCCCTTTTGTAATGCTTCGTGAACAGCGTTTTTTACTAATGGAACGATTATCTCATATCTAAGCGAATCTGGAGCTAACTCTTTAATATCTTGAAGTATTAAAGTAAGTTTCCGAACTGGATATCCTTTCAGTGGGCCACGTAGAATGGCATTTTGAAAACCAATTTTAATTAAATCTTGAATCTCTTCTGTTGTAGTTTTAGATTCTACTTTCAAACAGTTATCTCTGTAATCACTGTATATACAATCCTTAGTATCCTCTTGTGAAGACATACAAGTTAAATCTATTTTGAGCAAATTCAAGTAATCTATTTTTTGCAGTCTCACTTCTTCTTCTATTTGCTCTATTAAAATTACTTCAGGATTTGAAACTTCAACAGCTATACCACTTTTTTCTATTTCTCCAATGATAATTTCAAGTTGAAGCTCACCGATTCCATATATTTTCATTTCACCAGTATTTTCATCTGTTGAGTTGTGAAAATTAGGTTTAATTAAAGATAGAATTTCTAGATTCTTTTGTAGTTTTGGAATATCTGAAACTTTTATTGGTTCTATTCTTTGGGAAATAACAGATTCTTGTAGATAGAAAATTTGATTAAAAAGTACATTCGGAGGGTTTTCACTTTCAACTACAAATGTATCTCCAATTTGAACATTCTTTAAACCAATAATAACGGCGATATTTCCCGCTCCAACTGAACCGATTGTTTCTAATGATTGACCTTTATAGATACAAACCTGTTGAACTCTTGTTGTTTCTCCAGTTCTTCGATTTCGTATTGTAGAACCTGATTTTACTGAACCTGAAAAGATTCTTATAACTGAGATAATACCTCTATTATCTTCATAAAGCAGCTTTCCGAGGCATGAAATCAAAGGACCTGCATCATCGCATTCTTGTATTGCTTGTTTTGAGCCTTCATCAATAAATTGGGTAATATGTTGAATTCGTTCAAACTGAGCTTCTTTGGGACTAGGAACATTATTTATTATTGATGTTAGGAAAGCATCTGCGATTGGAAAATCGCTTTTTAATTGATCAATACTATCTTCTTCATGATGCTTAATAATCAAATCAAAATGTGGAATCATTTTAGAGTAGGATGAAATGGCCCAACCATTCAGTGCGGATCCTATGATTACTGTACCTTTATCAAATCTTACTTTCCATTCTTTGTTGTCAGAACTAATGCTATATTGGTCAATAAGTTCGTTCACCATTTCAATGATGTTATTGATTCTTGTTTCGATTTCCTCTTTTGGTAATTTAAGCTCATTTATCAATCTGTCAACTTTATTTATGAAAAGAATTGGTCTTAAATATTCATTCATTGATTGTCTAATTACTGATTCAGTTTGAGCCATTATCTGTTCAACAGCATCAACAACAATTATCACTCCGTCAACCAATCTCAATGCTTGTGAAACCATTCCTGAGAAATCTACGTGCCCAGGGGTATCTACTAAGTTTACTAAATAAGGTTCATTTTCTTGCTCAAAAATAAACGAGATATTTGCTGTTTTTATAGTAATACCTCTTTTTTGTTCCTCTTCTAGATAATCTAAAGCTCTAGCACTTCCGGCCATTGTTTTAGATATTAAACCTCCTGCTTGAAGCAAATGATCCGAAAGAGTAGTTTTCCCGTGATCTACATGACTAACAACACTAACATTTCGAATATTTTGCTTGTTACCCATTGAAGAAGACACTTTCTTGGCGTATGAACTCATATTCGAGTGTGTTATACGCTTGTAGGTTTAAAGATTTATCTTAAGTAATCAAAAATTCTACTTCCGTTAATGTTTTAAATTTAAAAGATATAGATTGTATAACAAATAATATTATCTGCATTTACGAGGTTAAATAGATGTATGAAACTAAAGTTCCTGGAACACGATATGCCATTGCTTTAACAAACGTTAAAGGGCAGTGGTATATCCAAATAAAACTAGATGGAATTGTTGAATCAGAAATAATAGTCAAAGAACTCAGTGAAGCTGGTGTTCTTGAAAATATCAAGGCTGTTGTATCTGAAGTAAATCTCTACTTGAATGATTTTATAATTGATCAGATTACAAAAGAAATCACATCAGAAGCAGAGATATTACTAAAAGAAGTAGCTGCAACAGCTGCAACTGTTTCTCAACATACTACAAGTTCAGAAATGTCAGCTATTGAAGAGACATTGATTCAAATTGTTAAAAGAATTGAAACCTTAGAGGAAAGGATTCAACGCTTGGAAAGCACACTTGAACATCGTGTTTAGGTTGATTCATGGAGGATTGAACCTCTCACAATTTCTTTTTTATTTTCTTACTAAAAACGAAATCTTCTTAAAACCACCTAAACTTTTTATCAAAAGGTGAAACAATGGCTCAAAGAGCTAGAATCAAATTAATCAGCAATGACCCGCAATCATTACAAAAAATCTGCAATCAAATTGGAAAGATTGCTGAGAGAACAGGAGTACGTATTAGAGGACCAATTCCCCTACCTTCCAAAAGAATAGTATTACCTGTTAGAAAGTCTCCTTGTGGTAATGGTACAGCTACATTTGATCATCTAGAGATGAAACTTCACAAAAGGATTATTGATATGGATGCAGAAGAAAAAAGCATGAGATTACTGATGAGAATCCATGTACCTGAAGATGTTCATATTGAAATAGCCATTGAAAGAAAATAATCTTTTTTATTTTAATTTCAAAGAAGTAATCTTCTTTATCAGTTAACTATATTCTTACAAGAATATGCAGGATAGTAATATTTCAGAATAGTAACCAAATCTTCTGGATTGTTTGAAGCCCTTTCACTACTAATTATATTACGAAGAAACGTTAGCATAGTGCTAAAATACTCATCAATATCAGTGAGTGGAATAAGTGTATTATATGGAAATTTAACGCTTCCATCAAAGATTTTATTCTGCAAAACCTCTTTTAGTTCAGTGAGCAACGTCTTTGAAATTTTTTTTCCCATATTTATGAGGGTATTTTTGAAAGAATTATGGAAATTCTCTACAAGTTGCATTTGATTAAGGATTATGTGGTTAAATGATGTAAATGTTTCAAGATTGTCATTGTTGATTTTAGTAACCATGTTTAGGAAGTGATTCTGTGGTAAAATTTCAATATCTTTAACCTCCAATTTACAATATGAACCCAATCCTTTAATTTTTACAACCTTTCCAGTAATTAAATCTTGAAATTTTTTCGAATCGACGTCAGAAGCAATAAAATTAGCGGATAATCTGATTTTTTGGTAGGTATGAGGAGGAAATAACAATTCCAACTTGAGGGTGGAAATCCCATTGTACTGATTAATCTCTATCATTTTTCCTGTAA
Source organism: Candidatus Heimdallarchaeota archaeon (assembly GCA_030608385.1). Taxonomy (GTDB): domain Archaea; phylum Asgardarchaeota; class Heimdallarchaeia; order Heimdallarchaeales; family Heimdallarchaeaceae; genus UBA460. The sequence continues at coordinate 7,014 of JAUWEG010000058.1, read as the reverse complement.
TTATAATACCTTTTTCAGTAAAGCTGTAGAACTGGTTCATATCTATCTCTGTTTTTATATTCCCAAACTTACCATCAGATATAACATGTTTACCTTGTTTATTCTTAAAACAATACCCTTTATTAATTGTTAATCTTAACCCAATTAATACATTATTTGCTAAGGAACTGGAGTCTTTCAATATATAATCATAAATTCCGAATTTTGTGCTTAATTTACCAAACATTCCCCCTTTTTTGCTTTTTTTAACAGAAAGTATTTCTCCTTCTAAGTAAGTTATGGTATCTCCAGGTTGAGGCGGATCATTTGTCTCTTGATTTTTAGCACTATTCATCATAAAAATATCTAAAATATACTATAAAAAGTCGATTGGAAATTATTCGTCATAACTCACGAAAATTCTTTTCTTTAAGAGAAATATTCTTCTTTGTCAGTACTTCTTTGATAAGTTTGATTAGAATTTCAGAATTTTCCCAAGTGTCCAGAGGACATAGTACAATTTCTTTATACTGGAATATTTTTAAAAATTTCTCTATTTCAGGTTTTAGATTGTCTAATAAACCTTCAGAAAGAACTGCTGAAAAAACATATTGACTGAATGGGTAAGTTTCAATTAATTCTAATGGTAAAAGACCAAAGAAAGGTATAAGAAAAACAAAATCCATTTCATCTGTTTTTGATTTTATTAGATCCTCTAATTCACTTCTAAGGTTTAATAATTCAACAGGATTGTTTCTCCCAGAGGAAATAAGAAGGATTACTTTAGAATTATTAGGAGTATATCTAGCGTATATCCGTTTCCTGCCTTTAGAATATTCAGGGCGATAAAATGAGTCTTCTCCAGAAATTTTAAGACCTGTTTGTTTTGTGATTGGTGTGCCATATTCAAGATATTCAATATCAGAACCATTTGATAGATGCTTGAATGCTTTATAGAGAGATGGATGAGCTTTAGATCTTCTAACTAATAATTCCCATAAGTTTCCATCCCTTAAACTGACTCTAATTCTTTTCAGTTCAGCATGAGAGGCATAAAGATTATGCAAAGCTACATTTCTTATTTTAGTATCTACATCAGTATCTAAGAGCTCTTTTGGCGTCCAGTTTGAGCAAATTTCACAGTTACATGGTAGCTCAAATAATTCATTCAAATGATATGTTCCTGTATTTGTCATATATCGATTCTCTTTTGCGTACAAGATATATGCAGCACTGTCAAATGTGTCACACCCTAATGCAACAACAAATGGAAAGATCATTGGGTGACCAGCTCCAAACAAATGGAAAGGAATATTGTGTGGAAGCAATTCTCTAGACTTTTTAATCATAGAAAATAATGATAGAAAATCATACTGTGACATAATGGGAGCAACACTTCCAAGGGCATGAAATTTAAAATGAGACAAATATTCCTTCTGTTTCAATTCATTCAAATAATATTCAATCAGCTTGGTATTTTTTCCCCCCTGAATAGGAAGAGTCCAAATAGTTTCTGGATGTTCTTCAATATGAGTTAGAGACAAACCAATTCTTCTAACAGTTTCTTCGACTTTCTGCTTGGCTTGTGTGTATGTATCTTCTGGCGGAGTAGGTACATCTAAAATGACACCAACATCAGCTTTTAGATTGGATTGTATTTGAAGAGATTGAATTGGATCTATGTCTACATCACCATAAACAAGAACTTGGTATGCTCCGCTATCCATCATAATATTGCCATCAAAATCCAATGTTTCATGAATTGATTTTAAATCATCTGGCATTCCATACCTCTTATAATACAAATATGCACTAGTTATTACGAAATTAAAATCAAATTTATTCTTCATATCTTGGGCAGAAATCAAATTTTTCCTGGGGTCTATGACGGGTAAAAGAGTTGGGGTAATTACGTCTCCTTTAGGTAAAGCGATTTTACCTAGTCTCCCATGCAAGTCCGAGGAAATTATCTCATCCATTTGTCATTCGTTCCTTCGCTTAAAAAAGAAAAAAAGAGCGATTGTAAATCTCGCTTTATCCTTTTTCTGCTTTGTATTTATCGTAGATTTTTTGGATTCTCTCTGAAATTGGTCCAGTTCCTTTCACACCATCTTCACTAACAGTAAATCTGTCAAAAACTTGAATGATGGCTGCTTCTTCAATAATTTTAACGTTTTGTGGTTGAAACATTTGAGAAAGTTCACCTGCTAATCCTGATAAATCAAATGGCTCTTCAGCTAAAGTTATTTCAACAATATTAGAACCAGTGATAAAAACTCTAAAGTAACTTTCATCTCCACTATCTGCGTCTGCTAAAACAACGTTAAGAGAGCTATCCTGTATTCCACGTAATACTCCTGTATATATTGTCTCATTATTCAGAGAGATTTTTACTCTCTTGTTAACAAGACCACTAAGTTCTAGTAAAAACTCACGATTAGGGTTTGTTGGCATAATTATCAATGCAAGGTCAATCTATTTATAAAAAAATGTTATGATTAGCGTTAATGATTATTTATGCTAAAACTCATTGAAGTTTAGTTTCCTTTAATGTTTGTTTTATGGTTTCTTTGACCTTCCTGTGAACAATTGTGACAATAGGGCAAGCTTCTGCACACAAATTACATTTAGTACATTTCTTTTTGTCAACAAAAATAATATTGTTGCTGATTGATATGGCTTTAAGCTTACATTTTCCAACACAAAGCTCACAGTTTATACATTCAACAGCTCTTAAAACTGTGTAAATGAAATTTTCAATTGCATTTTGAATACCATACTTTGTGAGATTATCCTGTTTTCTGAAAATGATTTTGAAAGCACCATCATGATACAGAATAACTGCAAACTTCTTACTGGAAACACGAATAAAGTTAAGTTTACGATTGAATTGAACTTTTCCTACCATTATTAGTGCACTAGATACTGTGTCTAGATTTATTCTACTCGAGAAACTGCCAATAACAGTAACTGGATTAGTGATGCAGTCACTAGATTCTATTTCCATAAACGATAATTCATTCTGTTTGGATGTAGTTTTAAAGTCATTAAGATTTAAAGAAAGAACGTTTGAAATTTTCTTTGGAATCTGCTTGAATCTCCACAATCCATGTTCCCAGAATCCGTTTGGTAGATTTTTTTCTTCTTTCCATTTTTCAACTGCGGCACGGAGTTTTGTATAAAGTTTTGGATGACTATTTTCTAGAATCTTAAACTGTGCCATGTCTGAGGATGGACAAACCCAACAACCTATTCTCTCATATCCTGTGTCATAAAGAGGATTATACGGTAAATCTTTCCAGTAAATATATAACCAAATCATGAGAGCATTCCAATTCTGAATAGGGGATACATTGATTTGGTTTGGAATATATTGATTCTGCCAAATATCAGTAATGGCTCGTCGAAACGACTCATATCTCCTTTGTCCTACAAAACTAACACACTGTCCTCCTTGATAGAGCTTGTCTATTACTCGTTGAATGGGAGCTAGTTTAGCAAATTTGCAACAATGACGAAAATCTCTTCCTGGTGGTCCGAATTTTTCAAAAGCATCCCAAAAAACTTTGGAAGATACTTGTTCTATAATTAATTTATCTTCGAATCCTAATTTTCTACTACTTTCTTTTACATAGTTTACTGTTTCTGGAAATTCGATTCCAGTGTCAACGAATAGAACATCATAATTGCCATCAGGTAAAGCTTGTTTAACTAGATCTAATGTAACTAAACTATCCTTTCCACCACTGTAAGAAACCATTACAGGAAGTTCTAAGTCATCAATTATTTTTTGTATGAAGAATAATGCTTTCTTCTCTAAACGCATTAGTTCTTGTTCATTCCATTTTACTATATCTTTCCACGATCGTTTAGTGTGATGAATCTGAACATATTCGTCTGCTGCTTGGTAGGTTTTAGCATATACTCCCTTCTTCTTCTCTTTCCTTTCTGTATCATCTAGCCTTGCAATTCCTCCAGCTATTACCTTGTGTTTTTTATCTATAATAGCAATATAGTTTCCAATTTTGATATTTTTATCAGCATCAATGATACCTGGAATTAAAACACTAGCTCCTTTGATGATATATTCTATAGCTCCATCATCAATCATAACCCATTTGTTGATTTTCTTTCCATTCAATAAGGATAATCCATAACCATTAAGCTTGAGAATCCAGCTATTGGAAGTTAAATCATATCTTCTAGTTCCAATACTCTTTCCATAGAAAATAATTTCGTCCATGTGATCTTCAGACCCAGTATGATTGAGCAGTAAAATGTCATCCATTTGTATTATATCTGTATTATTGCCAAATGTGGCTTTTATTAATTCTATAATTTCTGAGTTCTCGTACGGGGTTGAAGGTCTTACATCATAAGGAGGGGTTAAAGGAACCAAATTTACTTTATTATCACAGATGGGACATGTATTAGAGCTAATTATTGGCAAAGAACAATCGTAACAATAGAACAAAAGATTTGGACCTAAATAAGGAATATTTTTCTTTTTTCTCTTCTTACTAGGTTGGATTTTTTCCACCCACCTATGTTTCTCTAAGTAACTTCATCAGAATTCTTGGTATTTGGTGATGACTTGATACTTCTGCATATTTGCCTCCACCAAGTCTGGCCAAATCTTTGCAAACCCTTCTACCCCAATCATGTTTACTTGGAAGTGAGATTACATGCAAACGGGGGAAATATTTTAATAATGGACGTGGATCGCCCCCTCTATTAAAAGCACCATCTGTTACAAGGATACCAAATTTATTTCTTTTCTTAATTTTGTCAAGTTCTAGTCCACCAAATCTTAATCCTTCAGCAATATTAGTATAACCAGCACTTTCACTTTCCAGGATTCTATTGATGAGTTCCTCAGATTTCACCTTTTCTTTAATTCGTTTAATTGTATATGCTTGAGTATTGAAAAGGACTACGCTAAAATTATCCCTAGAAAGATTATAAGACATTACAGCAACAGTCAAAGCTGCTGTTGTAAACCTCTCTCCATACAATGAACCTGAAGTATCAAACATTAAAACAGCTGTTTTCATCCTTTCCTTTCTTTCTAAACTTACAATATCTTCTGTTTGAAGAATCCTACTTCTGTTTTGTAGAAAACGTTCGAGTGTTTCATCAATATCAAACTCATCTAATCCTATTTCATACTCTGTTTGTTCGAAAACTTCTCCTCTGATACCTTGACTAGTGATTCCAAATGCAGATTTCATTATAACTTGTCTTGCTAGTCTACGAAAAACAGGTCTAGTCCTTTCATCCAATGCAGATCTTAACATGAAAAATAATTCTGGAGCACTATTATCTCCCTTAGCTGCACGTCTAGCAACCATAGTATATCCTTTCTTAGAATTGAGTGCTTCAGCGACAGCAAATTTATTCGAGACTGCTAAGCCTTGAATAGCAGGCATGTTATCTACATCAATTGCCAATTCAGTTTGTTTTTTGATTTCATAGTAACTCATTCCTTCAGAAAGACTAGAGTATACTGAAGGATTCCTCTTTCCTGAAACAATTTCGGCTTCTAGTAATCTGTTTTTGTCCATCTTTCCTCTAAAGACAAAAGGACGCTGTACATCCTCTTTATACAAATCTCCTCCCTCTTCTAGAAAAAATCCAAATCTTTAAAGGCACTTTGAACAATGTCTTTAACCACATCTTCGATTTGGCTTTCTACTCCATCTTCCAATTCTATTTTAGTTGCAAGAGCCATAATAGAACCATCAATCCATGATTCGATGTCATTAGATTCAAGAAAACGTATTATGGAAGCTAAATCAAGTGCTCCTCTAATAGATGCTCCTCTTCTTAAATCAGGCCAATCTCTTGTCTGCCTAACAATTTTTACAGCTATTTTTATAATCTTATCATCCTTTATCCCTGTTCGCACTCTAACTATATTTGCTTCTTCTTCCTCTGATTGATATTGCAATCTTATCCAGACAAATCTGTCTCTCAAAGCTTCACTTAGCGGGGTTGTTGCAACAAGTTCAGCGGGATTCATTGCGCTGATAATGAAAAAGCCTTCTTGTGCTTTAACTTCTCCAAGTTTTGGAATAATAATTATTCCCTCATCCATAGCTGAAAGGAGAACATTTTGAGTGCCTTCTGGCATTCTGTTTAATTCATTAAGAAAGAGGATAGCACCTTGTTTCATAGCTTTTGTCAATGGACCTGTAACAAAAGAATCCCATGAATAACCTTGTTCAATTACCATTGGAGGATCAAAATGACCTACAAGTTTAGCAGAACTATATCTTTCATCACCGTCAACTCTTTCTAGATTTTGTGAAAAATATGATGCCATTGCATTTGCAAGTGTTGTCTTTCCAACACCAACATCACCCTCAAGCAAAATATGGCGGTTTGCTAGTTTAGCAGCTAAACATTTTCGGAGCTCACCTATTCTTCCAACAATGTTAAACTGTTTTTGTATTTCCTCAATCATTTCTTCAATTGTCTTATCTTGCATAACAACGCCTTCCATAGATTCTCTTTCCTCTTGACAATTTTATTATAATTTTCGAACGGTAGTTTTATACTACGAACTTTTAAATACTTTTAGATATTTGGGTAATGCAAAAACTCTATTTCTTGAGAATCCAATTAAGAATTTTAGACATAACTCTCTCTAGCTGCAATCAGCAAAGCTGCTGTTATGTTTTTGCTAAATCTTTCTTCTGTTGAATTTAGTCTTGTTTTTGATGTAAAGTTTTCTCTAACTATATGTATGGGAACTTTATCATAAAAAATCTCATTCAATCTTTGAACTATCTCGTCCTTAATTTTCCCACCCCCAACCCCTATTTTAATAACTAGTTTATCTGTTTCAATATTGAAAAAGGTGGATATTACTTCTTTGACAGTGTCAACTGCTGTGTAAATCTCGGATACGCTTATGATAGTTTTTCCATCAGCAACAACAGCATATCCAATGGTTTTTCCTGGATCTATTCCTATGATTACCTCAGAAAAACTTTCTTTTCCAATATACATTAAGTAAATATTGGAATACAA